>NZ_LWGH01000380.1:0-3371 GCF_001635395.1 Sulfitobacter sp. HI0129
GGCCTCGATCTGGCGGCGGATATGCTGGGAGCGATCGATGCGGGCGAGCTTGTACTGCCCGGCTGGATTGGCTTGCTGTCCTTCGTGATGCTTTACCTGCTGATTTTCGCCTTGTGGGGTGCGGCCTACAGCGCCTTTGTGACGTTCCCGCTGATCCGCCATGTGGCGCGCACGACCGCGCTGCCGCAAACCCGAGGCCTTTCGTCGATCAGCCAGCGCGCGCGTGACGACTTCGCCGAAGCGGAGGGTTTTGCCGAAGCGCTCGACTTGGGGGCGGCGATATGAGCAAGGGGTTCGACGGTTTCGGCGCCTGCTATTTCGATGGCGACAGGCCGGTCCCGCAGGAGGTGAGCCTGCATATCGCCAGCGGGGTGTTGCAGATCGGGCTGGATGACGGACGGATCATACGCTGGCCGGTGAAGGAAATCCGCAGGTTGCCGGATCGGGCCGGGCGGGACCGGACGCTGCTGTGCCGCGCAGGCGACCCGCTTACCCGGCTGGAAATCACGGATCAGGAAATGCTGGGCTACCTGCCTGCGGTCAGGCGGCGGGTTCATTCGGTCCGGCGGTTGCGCCTGCTGGCCTGGGGGTTGGCCGCTGTTGCGGCGGTCTGGCTGCAGTTGCTCTACCTGATCCCGCTGCTGTCGGACCGGTTGGCGGAATACATTCCGCCGGAGGGGGAAAGGGCGCTGGGCGAGGCAACGCTCGAACAGGTGCGCATGGCGCTTGATGAAACCGGGATGGGGGCATTGCCGTTTTGCGATGCGCCCCGGGGGCAGGCCGCGCTTGACCGGATGACTGAAAGACTTGCGCCGGGATCGGCCTTGCCGGTGCCGCTGTCCGTCTCGGTTCTGGATCATCCGATGATCAACGCCTTCGCCCTGCCGGGGGGCCAGGTTGTATTGTTCCGGGGGCTGCTGGAACTGGCGGAGACCCCGGAAGAGGTGGCGGCGGTGCTTGCCCATGAAATGGGCCATGTCGCACGGCGTGATCCGACCCGTCATGCCCTGCGCTCCGCCGGTTCCATCGGGGTGCTGGGTCTGGTGCTGGGCGATTTCGCGGGCGGTGCCGCCGTGCTGTTCCTGACCGAACGGCTCATCAACGCGCGCTATTCCCAACTGGCCGAGACCGAGGCGGATGTTTACGCCCGCGAGGTGCTGCGGCAGGCGGGGGTGGCGCCCACGGCGCTTGCCCTTGCGTTCGAACGGATGCGGGCCGCTGCAGGGGTGCAGGAAGACGACGGAGAGGATGGGGTCATCGCCCATTTCCTCAGCCACCCCAGCCTTTCGGCAAGGATCGAAGCGGCACTGCGTGATCCTTTGCCGCCCGGTACGGCGCAGCCCGTGCTGCCGGTCGCGGACTGGCTTGCTCTGCAATCCATTTGCGAGGGCTAGCCAGTCTTCGACCGTAGGCTCAGTCCAATGCCTCCGCGTTCAGCCAGACGCCGCCTTCGGGGCGCAGCGTGATGATCATCACCGGTTCAGGCTCCTTGCCCGGTACCGGCGTGAAACGGAACCTTGCGAGCAGCGTGGCGAGGATGATCACGGCCTCTTGCAAAGCAAAGGAAGCGCCGATGCAGATGCGCGGGCCGTCACCGAAGGGAAGGTAGGCGTAGCGGTCGATTGCCTTGCGGTCCGCGAACCGGTCGGGTCGGAAGGCATCCGGTTCGTCCCAGAGCAGGGCGTTACGCCCCAGCGCATAGATCGGCACCATGACCGTATCGCCCGGGCGGATTTCCCTGTCGCAGAGCGTGTCGGGTTTCGCCGCCGTGCGGGAGATGATGCCCGCGGGCGGGTAGAGGCGCAGCGCCTCATCGACGATCTGGCGAATGAAGGGCAGCTTTTCCACGTCATCCCCCGTAGCAGCGCGGCTCTTCAGGACCGAACGCGCCTCTTCGCGGGCACGGTCCTGCACGCCCTCATCGAAGGACACCAGATACATCGACCATGCAAGCGTCAGCGCCGTCGTTTCGTGGCCCGCCACGATGAAAGTCAGCAGGTTGTCCCGCAGTTCGGCGGTATTCATCTGACGCTTGGTCTTGGGGTCGACGCCCGAAAGCAGGAGGTCGAGCAGGTCCGGCACGCCGTCATGCCCGCGCTGTGCGCGTGCCTCGATTGCGCCGTCGGCCATGGATTTCATCTGTTTCAGCGCGGCCCCCGACATGATGCGCCCCGGTCTCGGGACCCAGTCGGGGAAGCCGAGGATGTCGAAAAGGCTGATCTTGCCCGCCTCTGCCACATAGTCGTCGATGGCGCCGTGAACCGCGTCGCGGTCAAAGGTATCGCCCCCCGAAAATGTCACGTCCGAGATCACGTCGAAGGTGGTTGTCACCATTTCATCGAGCAAGTTCACGGCCCGGGGACCATGCCCGGCGATCCTTTGCGTGGTTCGCTCAGCCGCCGCGGTCATGATGGGTGACAGGTTCAGCACGTTGCGATGAGAGAAGACCGGCGCGGCAGCGCGTCGCTGCCAACGCCAGTGCGCGCCTTCGGCGATGAACAGCGAATCGCCAATTGCCGGTTTCAACAGGTTCTTGGTCACCAGCGATTTCGGATAATCCTCCACCCGGTCGAGCAGGATTTGCCGTATCGCGCCGGGATCCATCACCATGTGCCAGCGCTTGCCCGTCTTGCCCGATACCATCGGTTGCCGGGTCGCGATCTCGGGTATGATGCTCAACACGTTGCGTCGCGCCATTTGCAGGCTCTTGAGGATCCCCCATGGTTCCGTGACCAGCGGCACGCGGACGGGAAGGCGGGCGGTCTCGTTCATGGGCTATTCCTCTTGCGGCAGGGGGGCGCGGGGGTGCGGTTCGCCTTCAAGGTAAGGCGTGGTCCCTTTCCTGCCAACGCGGCATTTGACTGCACCTGGCTGCCGGAATGGCAAGGGTACGCTGTCCGAACGGGAATGTCCGACCGGCGAGAGTTTGAATTGCAGGAACGGTCGTTCAATGCTGCGACATGCGCTTGATTTCGGAGGCCGTCTCAAATACATCGCCCGCCATATAGGGATCGGGCCCCGTCGGGGGCTCCTCAATGCAAAGGGCGCCCACCATGGCAAAGGCAAAGTTTGAACGTAACAAGCCGCACGTAAACATCGGCACGATCGGTCACGTTGACCACGGCAAGACGACGCTGACGGCGGCGATCACGAAGTACTTCGGCGACTTCCGCGCCTACGACCAGATCGACGGCGCGCCCGAAGAGAAGGCCCGCGGCATCACGATCTCCACCGCGCACGTGGAATACGAGACCGAAGCACGCCACTACGCGCATGTGGACTGCCCCGGCCACGCCGACTACGTGAAGAACATGATCACCGGTGCGGCGCAGATGGACGGCGCGATCCTGGTGGTGAACGCGGCCGACGGC
>NZ_LWGH01000381.1:0-4890 GCF_001635395.1 Sulfitobacter sp. HI0129
AGGGAACTTATGTGGAATTCACCCGGGTTGCCGTAAAACAGTGATTTGGGCCTTTTTTGGTCTTTTTTGAAAATTCTGAGCCCAGACACGAACGCCTTGACATGTTTTGCGAGCATTCCGACCAGATGGCGCCGCGAAAGTACTCAGCGAACGCGCAGGAAGCATATCGTCAAGCCTCCGGGGCCCTCTCCTAGAGCGTCGAAACTCTAACCGGTCCGCGATCAGAGTATTGGCAATCGACCTTCAGGCTGGCACGGACTGACGGGCAATCATTGGGGGAGATGGCCGCTATTGACGCGCCACGCCTGTCAGGCACAGCATCACACACATGAAGGTGGCCATTCAGGGCTAAGGCCCAACACATCGCCATGCCGCACCAGCCACCAAAGTCAGCAATGCGCAGTTGGTGAATTATGAAAGTCGGTTGCCGACGGCGGCCTCCCCCGCCCTAGAGTTTTTTGAGACACCGCTTAAGACATGATCCAAGGGGATGATTGAGGTGTTTTATGATGGAACAAAAGAAGGTTGAGCGCGCCGGAGTCGGAGCTGCGGAGACTTCACATATCGCAGCAGATCCGGCTCCGGCCCGGCGACGTAGACTGACGGCAGCCCGAAAGCAGGAGGCCGTGCTGCGCGTCCTGCGGGGCGAAAATGTGGAATTGGTCGCGCGATCACTTGAGGCGACAGCGGCGGATGTGAGCAGCTGGCGCGATGCGTTTCTTGAGGCAGGTGCCAGTGGTTTGAAGCAGCGTCCGCGCGACGCCCGGGACGAGGAGATCGACAGGCTGCGGGCCAAGGTGGGCGAGATCACCATGGATAACGAGCTTCTTTATGAGAAGATCGCCAAGATGGAGGCAGGTCACCCTTTTGCGCGCCGGAGGTCGAAGCGATGAGCGCGGTCATCTCGATCTCCACGGGCAAGAGCTACGGCGTCTCTCGTGTCTGCCGGGTCTGGGGCCTGAGCCGTGCCAGCGTGTACCGTGACTTGCAACCGGCCTCGCCTGCACCACCAGTGCGTCGCCGCCCTGGGCCACAAGGGCCGATGCCGGATGCGGAGCTTGTCGAAGAGATCAGGCAAGTCATCACCGACAGCCCGTGCTATGGTGAAGGGCATCGCAAGCTCTGGGCACGCCTGCGTTACAGGGGCATCCGTACCTCGAAAGCCCGGGTGCTAAGGCTGATGCGCGAGAACGGTCTCTGCGCCAAACTCTGCTTTGGTGCGGCCCATGGACCGCGCGCCCACGACGGGACCATCATCCCGGACAGCATTGATGAGATGTGGGGAACGGACATGACAGCCACTCTCCTGAGCACGGGACAACAGGTGGCGGTCTTTATCGCCGCCGACCATTGTTCGGCCAGCTGTGTGGGCATCCACGCGGCCGTGCGGGGCACACGCTTCGAAGCGCTTCAGCCCATACGTCAGGGGGTGCGAGAATGCTTCGGGGCCATCGGCAAGGATGTCGCCGATGGCCTGACCATCCGCCATGACAACGGCTCGCAGTACATCAGCCATGACTTCCAGAACGAGATTGCCTGGCTGGGCGCGAAATCCTCACCGTCTTTTGTCCGTGCCCCAGAAGGCAACGGATGCGCAGAGCGCTTCATACGGACGCTGAAGGAAAACCTGCTCTGGGTCAGAACCTTCGATACCATCGAGGAGCTGCAGGCCGCCCTCCAGACCTTCAAGGAGGAGTACAACGAGCATTGGCTGATCCAGCGACATGGCCACCGCTCACCAAACCTGTTCAGACGCGACACAATGGACAAAATACCAGCCGCCGCGTAAGCTTCAATAGTGTCTCAATAACCCTAGGGCGATACAGGCCATTGAAACGCGACCGGCCCTGAGCTGCCATTCGCTTCTTAGCCGGGTGCTGCGGCGCAGCTTCACCGAACCGGCCATCGGTGGCATCGTGTGGAAATGAAAAGGAGCAGTCTTGTGGGAACTTGGGGTGCCAGAGTATTCGAGAATGATGCGGCAAGCGATTGGCTCGGTCACTTGGAAAAGCTTGGCTTCATCGCCATTCCAACTCCACTTTCCGTCATCGGAGAATACGCAGGACGAAAAAAATCTATCCCGGCAGATGTCGAACAATGCTTCTGGGCTATGTGTGAAGTGGTTGGAATCGCGGGAGGTTTAGCCGATCCATCTCAGGTGACAGATTACAGAGCGACCATTACGCGTGAGGCCGAGAGAATACTCAAAATTCCCAATCTCAAGCGGCGTATCCTTTGGGCGCTCGAGCGATTGGAAGGCGAAGCAACAGAGTTGGAAGAATTGTGGGAGAGTGCGGGTGAAGGTGAGGCTTTTCGCTTGCACCGTGACCGTGCGAAGAATGCAGCGCTAGAGGTTCTGAAACAAATCGGGTGAGCACTAAGGGCTCGAAGCCGACATGCGGTGGTACAGCGCCTAGCTGTGGCGCTTTGGCTGCGTCGCCTCGAACGTCGATGGCGGCAGTCAGCCCGGAGTGGACATTCGGTATGCTACTGCATCGGATTGACCCGTGTGAAGGGCGCGTATATTTGCAGCCAAAGCAGCTTTGTTCCAGCAGTGCGCTCTACCGCAGACGCTGCTTGGGGCGGCAAATGTTGGTCCAGTTGTCGGATCGAGGCTATTTCCGCGTAATGCGGCGGGCCACGTTGGGAATGTCAGTCAAAAACCCCTTTGCCAATTTGGAGAGCATGCATGTCGTACCCTCTATCCGAATGGACCCTACCGCCAGCGTGGAGGGCCGTGTTTTACGGCTTGGAAAGCCTCGATCGACTTGATCCTATTTATGTCAAGCTCTGCGCACTGACCGAAGGTGGTCACAAGGCGCTGGCCAACGACCTCGTTGAGAGCTGGCATGTGGATCAGGATAGCGGCAAGTTTTCTGCCACCCTAACGAACAACGCCTCAATCGAGGCACAAGCCGGGTTTATTGGGACCCACGACGGGCAAAGTTTTCAATGGGCGGACGTAAACGACTCAATTCTTGCCGCACTTGCACAGTCCGCGAAAACTCTGAGAGCCAAGCTGCCTTCGCAGCTGACCGAAATTGCGACGGAAGATGTGGTAGCCATATCTATTCGGGACGCCACTATCCTATTGGGCTTGGCGGCCGATCTCGTTGAGTGCGACCTTGTTTATGCAACGCGTTCGGGCGGAACTGTCATGTTGTTGGTCTTGAGTAACGTGGAACTGAGCGACGAAAGCTCAAAATCCAAGCCATCGTTCCTGCAAAGGCTGTTTGAAAGAACCCGCCCCCAACAACATCCGCTCAGCCCAGCTGAACAAATCGGTGCATTGCGACGAACCGTTGAAATGGCCCTGAACCAGTGGCAACGCAACCTTCTCCCCTTTGATAGGCTGCGCGCCCTCGAACCTTTGGTGGCCAAGGCACAAGATGCCTTATTGTCTGATGATGCGGCTGCGGCGCTCGCGCGGATCGATGCCGTCAAGGCCGAGCTTGGTCCTTTCCCACAAGACCAAGAGCCAACAGGCTGGGTCTATTTCGCCGAGGGGATCGCGGCACTGGCGGGAGGTGATTTTGCGCGCGCCAAGACGGCGCTGGATGTCGCCGGTAGAGCCATTGTCCCAGTTTCAAGGGTTCTGATCCTTCTAGCGATGGCGCGGGCCGCAATCTCCAGCGACGACCGCGATCACTTCCTCAAGGCGGCCTACCTCAGGTCGCCCGACGCCTTTGCGAAGAATGCAAATCAAGACGAACAGACGCGGGTAAGCTCTGCGCTGTCCGAACTCGCAAACCAGCGATCTGATTTGGCGCCTGCGGATATGGTCCAAGTCATGATTCAAGCTTTGTATGATTTCGAGGTTGAAGCCTTTGCACGCACTCAAGAAGCCCAACAGTTCCGGCAGCAACGCCACGTTCTGTGCGAGGCCGACGATGCCGCAAAGCTGCTCAACAGCAAGGCTTGGGTTGATCTTTTGCTAACTTGGGCGACCCCCGAGCGCGCGGCGCATCCTGCATCACTTTCTTCCGATCCAGAGTTTGCGCCAGACCGGATTATTGGAATTGAATTCTTGGGCGCTGACAGTGCATCGGCAACGTTTGACATGATAACCAAGAACCTTTTTGGCGAGGGCAGTAGCACCGTCCGCATAAGTCTAAAGCGGACAGCTATTCCATTCCTTGAGCACGTGAGCTGGCGGGTCGCGAGAATGGAGCACCGCGACGAAGGCTATAGGTACGACCTTTTCTGAGGGGCCAGGTTTCTATAATCGAGGTTTTCTGTGACCTGCCCCCGCAACTTTGCAAACTGTCGCTTTCTGCGCATTGCTGACCTTGATGCATGGTGCAGCAAGGCGAAGCGTTGAACCCGAGCTTTGAATGGCCGCTTTCAAGTGTTCGACAGTGTGCTTTCGCAGGCGCAGCGAATTCACACTTCCCGCCCGACCTGCAGGCTGGGGCATCAATGCAGTTGCAGAATGAAAGTCCAGGAAGGGCCGGCACCGGTCATTCGCCCAGCATGTGATGGATAACAAGATAGGGCCGACCCTGTCCCACCTGGCGACACTCGACATTCGTTGTTCTTGGGTCAACTTTTAATTCCCGCCGAAATCCCCTGCAAACGCCGTGGCAAACCAAAGATAGCACTTGATTGCGCCCGACGACCAGGCAGGGCATCATCGGTCGGTAATTTACAATAAGTCGGCCTGCCTATGTCCAAAAAATCCCTCAATCAAGCCAACCTCGAGAAACTTGGCGCCGCAAAACTGGCCGCGCTTGTGATGGATTTGGTCCAAGGGAATGCTGCTCTGCAACGCCAGGCGCGCATGGAGTTGAGTGCCGCTCAAGGGCCAAAGGAAGTGGCTTCCGATATTCGCAAACGGTTCGCCTCCCTTCGACGGTCTACAAGCTATGTCGACTGGCGCAAACAAAAAGC
>NZ_LWGH01000382.1:0-5888 GCF_001635395.1 Sulfitobacter sp. HI0129
CCAATGGCCGATGGTAGTTGCCGGTTGCCTCGAAGCCGATCCTCACGGGCAGACCGTAGTCCATAAGAATGGCGGCCAAGCGCCGAAAGTCGTCGAGCGTGTTCGTGATCGTCAATCGACGGCGGCGCTTCTTGCCAGGTACGCCAATCAGCACCTCGTGGCGGTGCTTGGAAATGTCGATGGCGACCAACAAGGTCGAGGCAGTAGTATCGGTGGCGGTCATAGCCGGTCTCCTCAGCGGTGTGGTTTGTGCAAAACCACTGTTGAGACCTGAGACCCGGTTATGGCCACCCGCGTCGCTATCTGAGGGCTGCGCGCATGGCCATAACCTCAAACAAGCGCCTCTTCCCGACGTGCTATGGGACGGAGCTGACCTCGAATGCGATCCTGACGTGGCAGGAAGAGCGCGGAGTCGAATGGCACTACATTGCGCCGGGAAAACCGATGCAGAACGGCTTCGTCGAAAGCTTCAATGGCCGCCTGAGGGACGAGTGCCTGAACGAACACCTGTTTGCCAACCTGCGCCATGCCCGCCATCTGATCGCGGCATGGCGCGACGACTACAACCATCACCGCCCCCACTCGAGCCTCGACGGGCTCACCCCGTGGGAGTATCACCAACGGTCAAGAGAGGACCAAACCCTGAACAGAACTAACCAATAAACGCGGACTCTCGGGGGAGCAGGTCAATCCCGGTCACGATCTCTTGCAGACGCCCAGGCTTCAGAGCTTTCGGCGGATCACGTTCTGCAACATCTCCCGATCGAGGGTCAGATCGGCCACGATCTTCTTCAGTCGTGTGTTCTCGTCCTCGAGCGCCTTCAGCCGACGCATCTCGTCCGGCAGCAACCCGCCATACTTCTTCTTCCAATTGAAGTAGGTCGCCTGGCTGATGCCCGCCTTGCGGCAGATCTCAGCGACCGGCGTGCCTTGCTCGCCCTGCTTCAGGATGAAGGCCTTTTGCGCCTCCGTGAACTTCGATGCCTTCATGCGTTTCCGCTCCTCTCCCAGCCAAGAAAGAGTAGCCGAAAACTCCAGCTTTAAACGGTCCTGTTTCCAGGGGGCAGAGCAGATCTCCTCGTCTTGGGGATCAGCAGACCTCAGATCGTAGCTTCCGTCACTGTCCGATTTTCGGGGGGTAGCTCAGAATGTCAACGCAAGAGGTGCTGGCCGCTTACGCTAGGGCTAAGGTTCCGGCTGGACCAATCTTGAAGCCGCAAAACGTCCTAGATGATCCTCATGTTCAGTCTGCTGGTTTTATGACCGAAGTACCATTCCATGGGCTCCAACGTCCAGCACCTCTGGCCATTGCCCCGATCAAGATGGCGGGAAGCTTTGCGGGCATCCGTATGCCACCCCCGGAACTTGGCCAGCACACCAGCGAAATCTTGTCCCAGTTGGGATATAGTGACAGTGACTGTACCAGGCTGCGTGAAGGAAAGGTTATTTGAAAAAGAGATCTAGAGCTGTTCAAGTCCCGGAGTTGTCGATCGCGTTCAGCCTCGCATCTATCTGGTAAATTTAGTGTCCGAACGTTTCTGGATCTCGTGTGTCATTCGCCGGAAACGTTCCTATAACCTCCTGGGAGCACGCACCCAAGGCCAAAGCTGGAGAAGACAAGAGAACATAAGCGCCAAGCTAAGTGGCGAAGGCAGCCAACCGCCGAAGGATGTATCAAAGCTCATCTCACAGTATTAGAATGGTCGTTGAAATTATTCTGGCGATCGATGCAGTGGGTATCAGCGCGGATGTTTAGGAAACTTGAACTACAATCATTCCGGCGATGGCCATCCGGAAACTCTCGTTGATGTGTCCGGGGGACCGATCAGAACCACTCGCTGAATGGAGACACCTACATCTCAGCCGAACCACGCGCTTAGTATGATTAAATTTTTGCTTGCATCAAGCAAGTTCATGCTACAGTTTGGTTGTTGCATAAAGTCAATGTTGGGATGCACACGGGAAATGAGCAACGCAACCCGATTGCCACAAGACCAATCAATTCAGGGGATCATTCGCACATGATGATGACATCTGACCAATCTGTAGGCGATCTTCTAACTGAACGCCATTCGTGCCGTACTAACCTGCCCCAGCCTATGGCCCAAGGGGTCATTCGTGATGAGCCGGTCTTGATACAGCTGACGCCGTCGAACAGAAATATCCAGTTTTGACACTCCTGCGTTATAAGAACGCGGAACGTCAAGCACTGGAGAAGCGCTATTTCGAAGGAATCAACTCGCGCAATAAACCAAACCCGACATTCCACCGGCGGGCACCGGTTTGCACTGAGATCCAAGGATCGGCAATACGCCTGCGCCTATCGGCCCTATGAAACTGGTGGTGTGAACCACGACGACGAAAAAAGGCTGGCGCGAGGCGACTTAGTAGAACTGGCTTTTCTTTGGGGCGTCACATCTCCTGTTATTGTCCATACCCGAGACGATGTTTCGTGCGCTTGAAAGCTATCCTGCCCCGGTTTGGCAGCACGTCCCCCGCAGGCAACGCCAACATGTGCGGTTTTCTATTTGGCTACGTGGAGCGGAAAGCACTGGTGAACGCCTTCCGAATGGGCCGTGAGCCGCCCGAAATTGTGGCATCCTTTGCCACCCAACAATCCTCAAGCCCCGCCTAGCGGAGCTACGGCCCCAAATGAATGCTTGTTGGGCTGCTATGAATCATAACTCAGATAATGGAGACCACCGCTGATGAAAGTCCTTGTGCCTATCAAACGCGTGATCGACTACAACGTGAAGGTTCGCGTCAAGGGTGACGGGACCGGAGTCGATCTGGCCAACGTGAAGATGTCGATGAACCCGTTCGACGAGATCGCGGTGGAAGAGGCCATCCGGCTGAAGGAAGCCGGGAAGGCCGAAGAGATCATCGCGGTCTCGATCGGCACGGCGAAGTCCCAGGAAACTCTGCGCACCGCTCTGGCCATGGGCGCCGACCGGGCGATCCTGGTCGTGGCCGCCGATGACGTGCACACCGACATCGAGCCGCTGGCCGTCGCCAAGATCCTGAAGGGCATCGTCGACGAAGAGGCCCCGGGACTGGTGATTTGCGGCAAGCAGGCGATTGACAACGACATGAACGCCACCGCCCAGATGCTGGCCGCGCTGTGTGGCTGGAGCCAGGCGACGTTCGCCAACAAGGTGGACATCGACGGCGACAGCGCCGTGGTCACGCGCGAGGTCGACGGCGGCCTGCAGACCATCAAGGTCAGCCTGCCGACGGTGATCTCGACCGACCTGCGCCTGAACGAACCGCGCTATGCGTCGCTGCCCAACATCATGAAGGCGAAAAAGAAGCCGCTCGATGAAAAGACGCCCGCCGACTACGGCGTCGACGTCACGCCGCGGCTTTCCGTCGTCAAGACGACCGAGCCCGAGGCCCGCAAGGCTGGCGAGATGGTCGGCTCGGTCGATGAGCTTGTCTCGAAACTCAAAGCAGCGGGGGCAATCTGATGGCCGTTCTTCTTCTTGCCGAAGTCACCGACGACGCGCTTGGCCGCGATGCGACCGCCAAGGCCGTCTCTGCCGCGAAATCGCTTGGCGACGTGACTGTCCTGGCCGCTGGCGCTTCGTCTGCCGCCGCCGGTGCCGAGGCTGCGACGATCGAGGGCGTGTCCAGGGTGCTGGTCGCCGAGGATGCCGCGCTTGGTCATCGCCTGGCCGAAGCCACCGCCGACCTGATCGTGTCGCTGGCCGGGGATTATTCCCACATCGTCGCGCCCGCCACGACGGACGCCAAGAACATCCTGCCACGCGTCGCCGCGCTTCTGGACGTGATGGTGATCTCGGACGTCTCGGGCGTGGTCGATGCCGACACCTTCGAGCGCCCGATCTATGCCGGCTACGCGATCCAGACGGTGAAGTCGGATGACGCGACCAAAGTGATCTCGTTCCGGACCTCGACCTTCGACGCCGCCGGCGAGCAGGGAGCGGCACCGGTCGAAATGGTCGGCGGCGCGGCCGATCCGGGCTTGAGTTCCTGGGTCGAGGACAAGGTTGCGGCGAGCGACCGACCCGAACTGACCTCGGCGGGGATCGTGGTTTCCGGCGGGCGCGGCGTTGGCTCGGAACAGGACTTCGCGCTGATCGAGAAGCTGGCGGACAAGCTGGGCGCGGCGGTTGGCGCCTCGCGCGCGGCGGTCGATAGCGGGTTCGCCCCGAACGATTGGCAGGTGGGTCAGACCGGCAAGGTGGTTGCGCCCGAGCTTTACGTTGCGGTCGGCATCTCGGGAGCGATCCAGCACCTTGCGGGCATGAAGGACTCGAAGATCATCGTGGCGATCAACAAGGACGAAGAGGCCCCGATCTTCCAGGTTGCCGATTACGGCCTGGTCGCCGACCTCTTCACCGCCGTCCCCGAGCTGATCGAAAAGCTCTGAGCTACACTTGCGCCCTCGACCTCCTCCCTGAGGGCACAAGCTGGGCGGCGCCGGAACAATCGGCGCCGCCTTATTTTCTTCTTGCCGCCGTGCAGGATAGCGACACGTCTGCCGCCGCAGGGGGGACGGGCCTCAGGGCAACGAGGGTTAGCTCCAATGACAAAGACCAGCATGTTTTCCGCCGAGCCCGAACCGACCCGGGCCGTGGCACAGCCCGTTGCCGACGGCATCAAGCGCATTGTTGCGAACAACGCGGGCAAGATGACCTATCACGGCACGAACACCTATATTGTCGATACCGCTGACGGTACCTTGGTCATTGACCCCGGTCCGGCCGAAGACAGCGCGCATTTCGACGCGATCCTCGAAAACCTGGGGGACAACCCCGCCGGTATTCTCGTCACCCATCACCATTCCGATCATTTCGGCGCCGCGCCGGCGCTGCGCGAACGGACCGGGCTACCGATCCATGTGTCAAGCGCCTTCCCGGACGATGCGTTTGAGGCTGACAGGCTGCTGCATGACGGTGAGACCGTTGGCGGTCTTGTGGTGCTTCACACACCGGGCCATTCCAGCGACCATCTTTGTTTTGCGCGACCGGACGGTATCCTGTTTTCGGGCGATCACGTGATGAGTTGGAACAGCTCGATCGTCAACCCGCCGGACGGCGACATGCACGACTATTGCGCACAGCTCCAACGACTGATCGAACGGGAGGACGAGGTGTATCTTCCGGGTCACGGGCCAGTCCTTCGAGACCCCAGGCCCTATGTCGAACGCCTGCT
Organism: Sulfitobacter sp. HI0129; assembly: GCF_001635395.1. NCBI lineage: Bacteria > Pseudomonadati > Pseudomonadota > Alphaproteobacteria > Rhodobacterales > Roseobacteraceae > Sulfitobacter > Sulfitobacter sp. HI0129. The sequence goes on from NZ_LWGH01000382.1 coordinate 5,179, forward strand.
TGCGAACAGGATGCGGCGCGAGGCGGAGATCCTGGTGCATATCCAGGCAACGCCTGACACGATTCCGAACATCGCATCGACGGTCTACAGAAAGTCGGACCCCCATATCGCCATGGCCGCGGAACGAAACGTCCTGGCACATCTGGAGAAGCTTCTGGCCGAGCAACGCGTCGTGCGAGATGGCGACCGATGGGGTATCGCCCTAGAAAACTTTACATAAGATTGATTATGCGTGATGCGGATGTACGCGCAAAGCGATAATGTCACCCATGAGCAATTCAGAAGTGTCACTCTCCTCGCATACGATAGCGAGGATGAGTGGACATGGGATGGGTTATGATGAGCGAGCGCGATTTGAACCGCGTTGAGGTTTTGGCGCAGGTCGATGATAGTCGGCTGACGGTAGACAATGCGGCAAACCTGCTGGATCTGACAAGGCGGCAAGTGTTCCGGCTTCTCAAGCGATACCGGCAGGATGGCGCCTCAGCGATCCGACATAAGGCGCGCGGCAAACCTCCAAACAATCGTATCCATCATGCAAAGCGCGATTATGCTCTGAGCCTGATCAAAGAGAATTACCCGGATTTCGGCCCAACACTGGCAGCTGAGAAGCTGGCTGAGCATCACGGGTTCACAGTGTCTCGCGAGACCGTGCGCAAATGGATGATCGAAGACGGCATCTGGCTCTCGCGGAAACAGCGCCGGACCTT
>NZ_LWGH01000383.1:0-2677 GCF_001635395.1 Sulfitobacter sp. HI0129
GATCACACCTGTCTCGGCATCGACCAGAACGGTCTGGCTGTTGATGTTGACGTAGCGCAGACCTTCCTGCGGCACTTCGTAGGTTGTCACGGTCTGGGGGACACCGGCGCCTACGACGACTTCACCATCGAGGTAGACAGTCTCGACCGGGTTGGCCTTGACGAATGTGATGGTCTCCGTGGTCGGTTCGATGACCGCACCACCTGCAACCGCGCCCACAAGCCCGGCAGCGGCGACAGCACCGATCGGCCCGCCGACAACGGCAGCGGCAAGCGCACCGGCTGTGGCACCGGCTGCAACACCTGTATTGGTGTCATTTTCCGTCTGTTCGACGTTTTCGTAGGTCAGCGTCTCCACTTCGATCACCGCGGGGCGTGTGGTCAGGGCGACCGCCTGCTCATCCACGTTCACCGCGAGATAGTCGGAATAAGACCAGCCTTCGTTCCCGTCATAGGTCACCTTGCACCAGCGGCGCTCTTCCAGGCAGCCCTGAATGGCAGCGGTTTCGCCGCCGGGGATCACATCGACAACCTCGAACTGGGGTCCGGGGTCGCTGCGCACATTCAGATCCGTGGCAGCCATGGCTTCGGCAGATTGCGCGAAGACGGGGGCTGCAGATGTCAGGGCGATTGCCGAGATCATTCCAAGTTTCACAATACGCATTTTCTCTTCCTTTCCTTGCGGGGCGCCGGTGTCCCTCATGAACATCCGTATTCAGCGCGCCGCTCGAACAGCAATCGAACGGGCAATCGCGGCACTCGTTCCATGTTATCGGATATCAAATGCGGTACCGGCGGGTAGCGGGCATCCATTCGGCCAAAGCTTGCCGCGAGAGCGGTGAAACCGGCGATTATCAGCCGGCTTTTCGGGCCGCGCCCTGCGCTGGCATTCTCAACGGAACATAAGCGGATTGTGCTCCGCGAGGCTTCAGCTCGGATCGCGCCAGCGGTTCACGATCGGATAACGCCGGTCGAGCCAGAAGGCACCCTTTGTCAGCCGCGGGCCGGGGGCGGACTGATAGCGTTTGTACTCGCTGACATAGATCAGCTTTTCCACCTTCCGCACCGTTTCCCGGTCGTGCCCCGCCGCGACCGCATCCGCCACGGATCCGTCCCGGTCGACGAGAATTTCGAGGATCTCGTCCAGCACGGGGTAATCGGGCAGGCTGTCGCTGTCCTTCTGATCATCGCGCAGCTCGGCCGATGGAGGCTTGTCGATGATGTTTTGCGGTATGACGGCGCCTTCGGGGCCGCTCATCCAGTCGCGGTGGTTCGCATTGCGCCAGCGGCAGGTTTCGAACACCCGCATCTTGTAGAGATCCTTGATCGGATTGTAGCCGCCCGACATGTCGCCGTAGATCGTCGCATATCCCACCGCCACTTCGGACTTGTTGCCCGTGGTCAGCAGCATTTCCCCGAACTTGTTCGACAATGCCATGAGCAACAGCCCCCGCAGGCGGGACTGGATGTTCTCTTCCGTCAGGTCGGGATTGTGCCCTTCGAACAGGGGCGCAAGGGTTTCGGTGATCGCGCTGCGGGCGGGGCCGATGGGAACATAGTCGTAGCGGCAGCCCAGCGCCTTTGCCAGTTCCTCCGCATCGTCCAGCGAACCCTGGGAAGTATATTCCGACGGCAGCATCACGCAGCGGACGTTATCGGCCCCCAGCGCATCGACCGCGATCACAGCGACGAGCGCGGAATCGATCCCGCCGGAAAGGCCCAGCAAGACCTTCGAGAACCCCGTCTTGCGCATGTAATCACGCAAGGCCAGCACCATGACGTGGTAATCCTGCTCCCACTGGTCGGGCAGTTTCGCCGGCTCCTGGGGGACGATCCGCCAGCCCTCCGGTCCGCGTTCAAGGTCGATATGCCGCACCATGGCGTCGAAGGCAGGCATCTGTAACGCCAGCTTGCCGCCCGGGTTGAGCGCGAAGGAGGCACCGTCGAAGACCTGATCGTCCTGCCCGCCCACCATGTTGAGGTAAATGAGCGGCAATCCGGTTTCGACCACCCGGGCCACCATCATGTTGAGCCGCGTCTCCCTCTTCCCGCGGTAATAAGGCGACCCGTTGGGCACCAGCAGGAACTCCGCGCCCGTCTCCTCCAACGTTTCGGCCACGTCCGGGTGCCAGGCATCTTCGCACACGGGGGAACCGATGCGCACGCCATTCACGTCATAGGGACCGCCGAGGGGGGCGGGGTCGAACACGCGGACCTCGTCGAAAACCGTTTCGTTGGGCAACTCGTGCTTGAAGCTCTGATGCGCAATGCGCCCGTCTTTTAGCACGACATAGGCATTGTAGAGGTTCGTGCCCTCGACCCACGGCGCACCGATGGCCAGCGCGGGGCCGTCGGCGCAACGTTCGGCCAGCTTTTCGAGGTGGTTCATCACATCCATCTGGAAGGCGCGCTTCATCACCAGATCCTGCGCGTTGTAGCCTGACAGGAACATTTCAGGCAGCGCGACCAGATCGGCCCCTGTCTCCCGCCCCTCCTGCCAGGCGGCATGGGCAAGGTCGGCGTTCCCCGCAAGGTCGCCGACGGTCGGGTTCAACTGCCCCAGAGTGATGCGGAAACGCTCCGTCATGTGCCGGTCCCTTCGAAATTCCGTGACCGATGTAGCAGATCGCACGACGAGGGAAAGCCCGCCCCCGCCGACGCGCCAAAAGACGATTGCC
>NZ_LWGH01000384.1:0-4238 GCF_001635395.1 Sulfitobacter sp. HI0129
CCACCCGCAAAGCATCAAACGCCAACTGACCGAGACCGCGCATTCGGCGAACTCCGCTCTCGGGCGTTTCGTCGGCATCGAAGCCTATGAGGCGGCTGGTGGGGTTCTGCTGCGTGATCTCTTCGACGATCGTGCCAGCGCCCATATGGAAAACCCCGAGCTCCTCGAGCGCCTCGCCATCGAGAAGCTGCAAGCCGCGGCCAAACCCTTCGAGGCGGCTTGGAAATGGGTCGAGGTGCATCTCTCGGTGGACTACGGCTCGTTTCGCAGCTTCGGGCGGGTCTATCCGCAGGACATCGAACCCGATCCGGAGCTGCTGGCAGAAGAGGAACGTCTGATTGCGCGCGAGGAAGAACTGGCGGCGCAGAATGACGGTGAGGATTGGACCGACGCCGAGACCGAAGAATACTACGCAATCGAACCGCGCCTGCGCGAAATCGAGGCCCTGCAGCGTGAGCGGCAGCCTTACGCGGATGCAGATCGCGCCATTGCGGGCGTGGTTCTGACCATCGGCCATGACGGGGCGCTGCGGGTCGAGAAGGGGCTGGTGCGGCCCGAGGATATTCCCACCGCACCCGAGCCGGACGAGGCCCGAGCTGATACGGGTGATGCCCACTCCCCTGCCCGGCCGCATGTGACGCCGCCGACCTCATCGTCGCCGGTGCCGACCTCCGATCCGGCCGCGACTTTGCGCAAGGCGGATGGGATTTCGGCGAGCCTTGCCGACGATCTGCGCGCGACGCGTCAGCACATCCTGCGGGCGCATCTGGCGGCGGATTTCGAAGTGGCGTTCGATGCGATGCTCTATGCGCTCTGCGAGCAAGCTCTGGGGCGGTCCTACAACAACGAGGCGCTCGACATCTCGATCCGTCCCTTCCAGGCGCAAAATCGCGAGGTGCTGCATGCCGATACTGTCGCCCAGAAGATGCTCGAGGCGCTGGAACAGGACCTTGCCATGGACTGGATGAAGCTGGAGAAACCCGAGGACTTCCGGGCGATGTCGGCGTTGCCCATTGCGGACAAGCAAGCACTTTTCGCCTGGGCGACGGGTCTGGCGGTCAAGCCCCAGCTTTCTTCCGACAATCGTCCTTCCCCGATCATCGAAGAGATCGGCGCGCGGCTCGACGTCGATGTGGCGGCCTGTTGGCGCCCGACCGCGCAGAACTACTGGGGGCGGGTCAACAAAGGGCATACTGTGGCCACGGCCCGCAAGCTGATCGGTGACGACTACGCCGAGGATCGCAATCGCGAGCGCAAAGGCGATATCGCGGCCGCGATGGAGCGGGCTTTCGCGGAAACCGCGAGTGAAACCGAAGGGTTTGCCGCCGCGGTGGTTGTCAAAACGACCCGCTGGTTGCCCGATGGGATGCTGTTCGCCGGTGCGTCGGATGGTGGCCTCGATCTCCCCATTGATGCGGCGGAAACCGCTTTGGGCGAAGACGAGTCCGGTGAGGAGACCATTTCAGCCTCGGACGACGAACCGGACGCCTTGCCCGCCTTTCTCAGCGGTGATGCCGCCTGAGGCACCGGCACCGATCTGAACCTTGACTGACCCATGGGCCGTCCTCGCGCAGAGGGCGGCCTTTTCCCGCTGACGGGTTTCACGCAGCCGGTGTCGGATCGGCTGGCTCGTCACGGAGACTTCTCATGACCACCACACTCGAAATCGATCCCGTCACGGAAGCCGCACTGATCGCCGCTCAAAATGATGCCTTTCGCCGCTCCATCCTCGGGACACACCCCGTCGCGGATGCACCAAAGGGCCAGTTTGTCATGACGCCCGGCGTTGCAGCGCTTGGGCCGGACACCCAGCATGCTCTCACCCGCCGCGTCGCTTCGTTTGACGCGTTCAACGCTGACAGTGATCCCCATGGCTGGCACGAAATGGGCGTTATTGATTTCGACGGCACCACGGTCTGGTTCAAGATCGACCTCTATGACGTCGACTACACGTACGGCTCGCCCGAGCCTTCCGATCCCCAGCAGACGCGTCGCGTGCTGACCCTGCTACTTCCGTCGGAATACTGACCCCTCCATCCCAAACACCGCGTCGGACCGCCCTTGCACAAAGGGCGGTCCTTTTGCGCTGGCGGGTTCCAAGGGGCGCGATACCCGCGCCTTGCCCGCCACAGGAGACCTCAGATGGCCAAAACACTCGACTACCAGATCACCCTTTATCCCGCACATCGCGATGGCGCCTTCGTCGTCACCGAGTTCCAGATGATGGCGAACTACCCCGAAAAGCGCATCCAGGCCGCGGGCATGGACGATCTGATCGACAAGGTTACGCATTTCGCGATGGAGCACGGCGAGAGCTGCAGCGCCTCGGTTCGCTGCCTCGCCCCGCGCAAACCGCCGGGGTTCAAGCGCGCGACCGAGAACCTCTATTTCAACCTGGTCGATCGGACGGCTGAGAAGAGCGGCGACGCTGCGGCCTGAAGCTTCCCGACAAACCATTGGGGCGGCCTCGCTAAACGGTCGCCCTCCCCTTCCCTCAATTCCAAAGGACAAAAGACATGACACAAGCGACTGATTTCTACGTGCAGATGCTCGAATCCCAAAGACAGGCTGCCGAACAGCGGGTTGAGACCCGCGCGGCACTCCTCACCGAGCTGCGTGCCCTCGGCGTGACGAGCATCGAGGTGCAATATGAAGGCTACGGCGATTCCGGCAATGTCGAGGATGTCGTCATGACCCCTGACACGGTCACCCTGACGGAAGAGCTGCGGCGCCGGGTCGAAGACTTCGGCTGGGACTTCGCATATGCGCTGAGCCCCGGCTTCGAGAACAACGAGGGCGGCTATGGCGAACTGACCTGGGCGATCGAGGCGGACAAGATCGATGTCAGCCACTCGAACCGCTATATCGAGACCGACACCACCGAACACGAGGGGCTCTGACATGGCACATCCCCTCCACCACGCCGAAAGCTCCGCCCGAAAGTTCGGCGGTGTTCCAGATGATTACCAGCATGTGCATGACTGGTTTGACTCATCAAAAGAGCATCTAGGTCTTTTCATTCACAGAGCACATCGGCACCACACGCTCGGGATCTTTGAGGCTGAGCGGTTGTTTGGTCGCAGCCTGACCAACAGCGCGGGCCGGGTCGTCCCGATCCGCTGGATCGGCGAGCAGCATGTGCGCGAAGACTGCCAGGGGCGGATCCCGTCGCTGGCGGACTGGCTCGGACGCATTCAGCCCGAACCCTGGATGGCCAATGGCCGGATCGACAACGACCCGACGCAGATTGGCAGCGACCCGCGTGCGGCCTGGGCCACGGCGGTGGCCAATCACCAGACCATTCTCGGCTTTGAAGATTGGCTTCTGAAGGTCTCGGTCGAGCACGTCCAGCATCGCCAGAACCGCGCCGCCGCCTGATCCGCCGGGCGGCAAACTCACCAACCACCTGACCACGTCCCAATCGACCTGCTCGAGCCCCAACCGGCTTGGCGGGTCGATTGCGTTTCAAGAAAGGAAATCGACATGCACGACCCCGTCTACGAGGAGGTCCACCAGGGCCACAACATCAAGATCTACCACGACCCCGATTCTGAGAGCCCGCGCGAGTGGTGCAACCTCGGAACGCTGATCTGCTGGCACCGGCGCTATCGGCTGGGTGACAGCCATCAGCACGACAGCCCTGAGGCGTTTCTGCGCAATCTTGCCGATGTCTCGGATCAGAGCGACCTCTCGATGGACCGTCTGCGGGACCGCGCCGAATGCAAGGCAATCATCCTGCCCGTCTTTCTCTATGACCATTCCGGCCTCGCGATGAACACCATCGGGTTTCACTGCCCTTGGGATTCCGGCCAGGTCGGTTTTGTCTACATGACGCTCGCAGATGTGCGAAAGGAATTCGGTGTAAAACGCGTGACCAAGGCCCTGCGCGAAAAGGCTGTAGACGTCTTACGTGGTGAGATCGTCGACTACGATTCTTACCTTGGCGGCAGGGTCTATGGTTACGTCGTCGAACAGGGTGGCGAGGAGATCGACGCTTGCTGGGGGTTTGTTGGCGGCTATGAGACGCATTGTTTGCCGGAGGCGCGGAATGCTGTTCCTCGGTCCGATCCCCATGCGCCACCCGCGACCGGTGCATTGACCGCATATCCATAGAATAACTCGCCGCCACAGACCGGAACTATGGGCAGCACCCGATCGCGCGCACGCATTGCTGCATTGCAGAGAAGTCATGGCCCGCCCATTGTGCGACTGCAGCATTGCTCCTATGTTTGCTCTTG
>NZ_LWGH01000385.1:0-7792 GCF_001635395.1 Sulfitobacter sp. HI0129
CTGGAACGAGGGGGCAGCACAGGACGCCGAAGACCTGTTCAAGATGCTGGCGATGACCGTTTTGGAAGGGTCATTTGTGAAGGCCGGACAGGCCGCGCGGGAACTGGACATGAAGATGCGCCTGCTAACAGGCGTGGCTAAGGCCGACTCCGTTGCGGCCTATGTGGACCTGCTGTTGCGCGACAGCCCCCGCGTGCTGCTGGCAGGCTGGCACCGCGATGTCTATGACATCTGGAACCGCGCACTGCAGCACCACAACCCGGTCATGTACACCGGGACAGAAAGCCCCGCAGGCAAGCGCCGAAACGTCGAACGCTTCACCAAGGGCGATGCCCGCGTGATGATGATTTCCCTGCGGTCTGGCGCTGGCCTTGACGGCCTGCAGGAATACTGCAGCGACGTGGTGTTTGGCGAACTGGATTGGTCACCGCAGGTGCACAAACAGGTCATCGGCAGATTGCGCCGCCCCGGTCAGACCAGACAAGTCACCGCACACTACCTGCACACCGCTGGCGGCAGCGATCCTGTCATCATGGATATGCTAGGAGTCAAGGCCGACCAAAGCCGGGGCATCACCGACCCGATGCTGGGTTTCGGTGCTAAACAGATGGATGACAGCCGCATTCGCAAGCTGGCCATGGCTGTCTTAGAAAAAGAGGTCGTGCAATGATAAACGCAGCCATTCTCCGCCCCGAAAACGTCGACCCGCTCACCGACCTCTGGGCCAGCGTCATCCTCCGGGCCGTACTGGACGCGCACAGCACCAGCGAGCAGCGCGAAGAGCGACACGCCCGCAGGCGCGCGCGCATATGGCTGGAGGGCCGAACCGAGGACTTCCGTATTGTCTGCGCACTGGCTGGCTTCGACCCCGACTTCATCCGGGACGGCTGGGCTTCTGGCAGGATCACCCCGGAGCGGCTCACTCTGAAGGGCCGCCGCATGGAGTCCGCGGCATGACCCCGGCTCACAGCAACGGAAGGATGGAAGGGAAGATGATGAGACAGCTACTCACCCCCGCCATGCAGGCGCAGATAGACCAGTGCCGCAGGATGCTGGCCGAAGGAGCCAACCCACAGGACATGAGGGATTTGGGGTACGCTCAGGCCGCTATCAACGCGGCGATCAACGCTGAGAAATGAGCGACCATTGAGGCAGAACGAAGGGCAGGCAGAATGACAACATCACATGGCAAGGTACAAGCGCGGCTTTATGCGGTGCCTACAACAACCGCGATGATCCGCCCGCCCGGGGGCGACAGGATGAAGGGCGAGTGGGCTGTAGAGCAGCAGATAAAGGCCATGGGCTGCACAGTACACGACAGCCGCACCGTGGCGTTTATCCGCAAGGGTAAAGACAGGTATGCGCGCCCCGAGTACAGGCCATCCCTTCCCGGCTACGTGTTTGCAGAAATCCCTGACGAGGCTTTCGGTCGTGCCGTCCACGTACAAGGGGCGTGGGGAAGCGCCCTGCCTATCTATCAGGTAGAGAACCGCAACAAGCTAGAAACGACACCATACGAAGCCGCCATGGAGTTCTTCGCCGTGCTGGCGGAAAAGAGAGAGGAAGCTGAGCGCATCAAGCGCCGTGCTGATCTGGTGGCGGGCTTCGATCCCGGCGACCCGCTTGAAATCATCAGCGGCCCGTTCAAGGACTTGCTGGTCAGGTTCCAGCGCATGGTGAAAACCGCCCATGACATGCACCCGATGATTGAAGGCGAGATGACTTTGTTCGGTCGGCAGTCGCCCGTTCGCATTGACCCACTAGATGTTGTCAAGCGTTCTTAGATCGTGTATGTCTGGGGTGAAGCAGGCCTACCTTGGATATCTCCGGTTGTGCCAAACTCCAAGCGCCCCCGGAAACGGAACCGAGGATAGGGCGCTTGCAGCGCATTTTCACCGCATTGATGCGAGTGCAGACCAGCCGCCCACGACAAGACCCGGGAGGCTCTTGGGGCTAGACGAGATGGCCGCGTCTACTGCACTCACATGAGGGCGGTGGGGCTTCACACGGTAACGAGGGGCCTATCGCAGGATAACCCATCCGCCGCGCTCAACTCACGGGCAGCCAAGCGCGCCGGAACACCCCAGAGTGGCCTACAGGCCTCGGGCGGAAACGCAATCATGGGCCGGGGGGCTGCCCGCCCTGCATCAACGACATGAGGCGCTATGGGGTCGCACTCACTAACCACAACGCAGCGTGGCCTAGGCTGGGAGTGGCAGAAGCTACGCCTTCGGATTCTCCGCCGTGATGATTACCTATGCCAGCCATGCTGGAAGGCAGGCCGACCGACAGAGGCGACGGAGGTAGATCACATCATCCCTCGCCACAAGGACGGCGACGACGAAGAAGAAAACCTCCAAGCGATATGCACGGACTGCCATAAGGCTAAGACCCGCGCAGACGCAGGCTACAGACCCACCATAGGCGCTGATGGGTGGCCGATAGGCTGATGCCCGAAACGGCGCTGTATGGGGCGCTCAGGGGGCGGGGGCTATCAAAAGTCTAGGGGTTTAGAACTCCTGACCGGAGTCGGAAGTGTAATTCTCACATCCACAAAACAGAGGATTTGAATATGTCCCGACCGAGGTTGCCGCAGCAAGTGGCGAAAGTCACGGGTGCGGTTGCCAAGAACGCAGGACGGTTTGAAGGCCGGTCCAACCCGAAAGTGAAGAGCCTTGGACCGGCTCCGAAGCGGTTCACGAAAGAGCAGAAGGCAATCTGGGATGAGTTCAACGCGGACTATCCTTGGCTTGGTCGTTCTGATCGCGGGATTGTCGAAGTGGCCACTCGGCTGACTGACCTGATGCGGACGCACGGGGCGGAAACGCCAGTTGCGGTTTACGCGCAGATGCGAATGACGCTGGGGCAGATGGGCGGGACACCTGTTGATCGCTCTAAGGTGAATGCGCCGGAGGATGACGGCGTTGATCCAAGTGCGGAGTTTCTGCAATGAATTTTATGTCGCGTGAGCTTTCCAAGGGGCGCGTCCTTGTCGTGGGGCGGCACGTTATAGGCTGCTGGGATTCAAAGTTTTACACTGAATCGCAATTCGCGGCAGGTGAGTGGAGAAAATCATTCACACAGTTATATGGCGTCTATAGGTCGAAGTTTGTCCACTGACGATCCGGTCACGGCGTATGCCAAGGCTGTTGAGCACGGGGAGATTGTAGCGGGTCCACACGTGAGGGACGCGGCGAAGCGCCACCTTGATGACATGGTGACGGGACATGAGCGTGGCATCTACTTTGACGCGGAGGCAGCGGATCGGTTTTTTCGTTTTTGCTCTACCGTTCTGCGTCTGAGTGAAGGCCAGTTTGACGGGGTGCCGTTCAATTTGCAGCCCTCGCAGCAATTCATCTGCGGGTCTCTATTTGGTTGGAAGGTGGAGAAGACCGGCAAGCGGCGTTTTCGGCGCGCCTACATCGAGCAGGGCAAAGGAAACGGCAAGTCACCCATGGTCGGGGCCATTGGCCTCTACGGCATGGTTTCAGATGGCGAGGCCGGGGCACAGATCTACGCGGCTGGCGCGACCAAAGAGCAGGCGGGCATTCTATTCACCGACGCGGTGAAGATGGTCAATCAATCGCCGTCTCTTGATAAGGTGATACGGCGCAGCGGTGGGCCGGGGCGGGAATACAATCTTGCCCATATGAAATCTGGCAGCTTCTTTCGCCCGGTATCGCGCGAGACAAAAAAAACGGGTTCTGGCCCGCGCCCTCACTTCGCCCTCTGCGATGAAGTGCACGAACACCCAGACGGCGGTGTGATCGAGATTCTTGAGCGGGGCTTTAAATTCCGTGAGCAGCCGTTGCTTGTGATGATTACGAACAGCGGATCTGACCGCCAGTCAATTTGCTGGGCCGAGCGCAAACACGCGGTAAAGGTCGCGGCTCAGGATGTGGAAGACGACACAACATTCTCCTACGTCTGCGCTTTGGATGAGGAAGATGAGCCATTTGAAGATCCTTCGTGCTGGATCAAGGCCAACCCGCTCTTAGGGGTGACGATCACCGAAGATTATTTGGCGCTTCAGGTAAAGCAGGCCAAGGACATCGCGGCGAAGGCCAACGGCATCCGGCGCTTGCATTTCTGCGAATGGACCGACGCTGAAAGCGCGTGGATCAGCCGAAAGATGTGGGAAAGCATCGAAGACCACACGATGGAGATTGAACAATTCAAGGGGAAACGTGCTTTTGCCGGATTGGACTTATCAGCGAAAACCGACCTCACGGCCAAGGCGCTGGTTTTCGAGGACGGATTCTCCGATCCACACTTTGACGAGAAAACGCATCAAATGGTTCCTGCAAAGCCATGCTTCGCGGCGTTCGTTCATGGCTACACGCCAGCCGATACCATTAAAGCGCGGGCCGAGCGCGACGGTGCGCCCTACGATTTGTGGGTTGACGCGGGGTTCCTGACGGCAACACCGGGCAAAAAGACGCGACTAGACTTTGTTGCGCAGGACTTGATTGACGATTCCGAAGCGTTCGATCTGGATTTCGTCGCATATGACAACTTTCTGATCGCTGATTTTGAGGCGGTTTGCGGCGATATGGGGGCATCATTCCCCATGCTGGACCATCCGCAGGGATGGAACAAGCGGAAGCGCGATGCGCCGGATGGAACTGAGGTAACACTCTGGATGCCGGGGTCGGTAGACGAACTTGAGACGTTGATCATGGAAGGCAGATTGCGGGTACACGTTAACCCTGCACTCCGCTCTGCGGTTTCTTCCGCTACTTTTGACACATCCCCCGCCGATCTGCGGCGCTTTACGAAGCATAAAGCAACAGGGCGGATCGACATGGCGGTTGCGCTGGCAATGGCGGTTGGAGCGGCCACCGCTCGGGATGAGGGTAACGGCCCCTCGGTCTACGCGGAACGCGGCGCGCTGGTACTCTGAAGGAGACGTGATGGGCTTTTTCCAATGGCTGCAAGGCGGTCCGAAAGCTGCTGTGCAGTCGGCTGATGGGGGGCGCATCGTAACGGCGAGGGATATCGAGGAAGCAATTCGCACCGCGAACACTGGCACGAATGCTGGCGTTTCTGTGACACCGCATTCTGCGATGCAAGTTTCTGCGGTTTACGCCTGCGTGCGGATCATCTCGGGCGCGGTCGCAAACCTGCCCCTGCACGTCAAGCGCAGGGTGAGCGATAAAGTCAGGGAGGACGCCGCCGACACGGCGCTATGGACCGTGTTGAGGCGGAAACCGAACGGATGGCAAACGCCTTCTCAGTTTCGCCGCCAGATGCAGGCGCAGATCCTTTTGAGGGGGAACGCATACGCCATTATCGCGTGGTCGAGGAACCGTGTTGTTTCGGTTGTACCGCTGGACCCTGACCGCATGGAAGTGAAGCAGGCGGACAGCGGCGAGATTCAATACACGTACACGCGCCGGAACGGTTCGCGCATCGGATTGCCGCCCCGGGAAGTCTTCCACCTTGTCGGAATGACGCTGGACGGCGTGACGGGTGTTTCGCCGATCACCTTCGCCCGGGAAACCATCGGTTTGAGCATGGCGCAGGAGCGCCACGGATCGACCACGTTTAAGAACAGTGCACGCCCAAGCATGGTGCTTCAGCACCCCGCGAAGATCGGTTCTGAAGGTGTTGAGTTCCTAAGGGCCAGCTTGGAGAACTACAGGTCAGGCGGCGAAAGCGAGGGTAAGGCGCTCATCCTTGAAGAGGGGATGGAAGCAAGGCCTTTGTCGATGACGGCAGAAGACGCGCAGTGGATCGAGAGTCGCAAGTTTTCGCGCTCGGACATTGCCATGTTCTTTGGCGTCCCGCCTCACATGATCGGGGACACCGAGAAAAGCACCAGCTGGGGCAGCGGCATTGAACAACAGTCCATCGGCTTTGTGACCTACACGCTGGAAGACCACCTGACCGCTTGGGAAGAAACGATCAACCGCGATTTGGTCGCGGACGATGATTCAGAGATTTACGCCCGCTTCAACCGCGCAGCGCTGGTCCGTGGCGACATGAAGACCCGGTGGGAGTCCTACGTGAAGGGCCTGCAATGGGGCGTCATGAGTCCTGACGAGGTACGCGCCCTTGAAGACCTCAATCCCCGTGAAGACGGCGAGGGCGGGCAATACTACGACCCGCCGAATACGGCTGGCGGAGACAATGGAGACAGCAATGAGCCTGAAGAACCTACCGCAAGCTAAGGCTTTCGAGCGCCCTTCGGCTTATGTCTGGGATGCGCCATCGGACGCTCTTGAGCAATGGTCCGAAAAGCCCAACGCCGCAGAAGCCGACGAACCGAACACCATCTCGATCTACGATGTCATCGGGGAGGATATGTGGGGCGATGGTTTCACCGCGAAGCGCGCTGGCGCGGCGCTTCGATCCATCGGAGCGAATGCGGTTACGGTGAACATCAACAGCCCCGGCGGGGACATGTTCGAGGGTCTGGCGATCTACAACCTTCTGCGGGAGCATCCTGCCAAGGTGACTGTCAAAGTCATGGGTGTTGCCGCATCCGCCGCGTCCATTATTGCGATGGCGGGCGACAGCGTGCTGATGGGCACTGGCTCCGTGATGATGATCCACAATGCCTGGGGGGCAGTCATTGGAAACCGCCACGATTTTTCCGATGCGGCAAACGTTTTCGAGACTTTCGACGCCTCCATGGCAGCGATCTATTCCGCGCGAACCGGCATGAAGGAGCCGGAAATCATGGCGATGCTGGACGGGCCAACCCGCGCCTCCGATGGCACCTATATGACCGCCGAAGATGCCATCGCGAAGGGCTTCGCGGATGCCGAGTTTGAGATGCCGAAGCTGGCGGCCTCCTCGGCTCAGACACAGACAACCTCGCTGCGCAAGCTGGATGCTGCGTTGGCAAGAGGTGGAATGCCAAGGTCGGAACGCCGAGCGCTTCTGGCCGAGGCGAAAGGGGGCACGCAGGACGCTGCCTCAACCGTCACGCCCGGCGCTGACGACTGGACGGACGCGGCAACGCGTCTAATCGCTGCAATCAGGTCATAGAGGAGATTATCATGACCCAGCATTTCCGTGCGCCGCGCGCGCGTGGGATCGTCTCAGTCCGTGCGGACATGAGCGACCCGAAGGTCATTCTGGCCGAACTCTCGAAAACCTTCGAAGCATTCAAGGCCGAGAACGATGCCGAGATCAAAGCCCTCAAAAAAGGGCAGGAGGATGTTGTCCAATCCGAAAAGGTGGACCGCATCAACGCAGACATCACATCGCTGAACAAGGCGCTGGATGATGTCAACGCAACCATGGCCGCGCTGAAAGCGGGCGGGGCAGGTGGCAATGTCGCAGATCCTGCAAAGCGCGAACATGCAGAGGTGTTTTCCAAGTGGTTCCGTAAGGGTGATCGTGCCATTGCGGACGCTGACCTCGGCGCGCTTGAAGTCAAGGCGTCTCTGACCACGCAGTCGGACCCCGACGGCGGCTATCTGGTTCCCGAGGAAATGTCGGAAACCATCGACCGCGTTGCTGGCACAGTATCCGTCATGCGCGACCTTGCTTCGGTCATGTCCATTTCGACGGACACGTTCAAGAAGCTGGTCAGCATGGGCGGTGCAGGTTCCGGCTGGGTCGGAGAGACAGAAGATCGACCCGAAACCGCCACGCCGACTCTGCGCGAGTTGATCTTCAACGTCATGGAGATCTACGCCAACCCGGCGGCAACGCAGACGATGCTGGACGATGCCCGCGTGGACATCGCTCAATGGCTGGGCAATGAGGTTGCAATCGAGTTTGCCGAGCAGGAAGGCGCTGCCTTCATCAGCGGCAACGGCGTGAAGCGTCCTCGTGG
>NZ_LWGH01000386.1:0-5136 GCF_001635395.1 Sulfitobacter sp. HI0129
GTCGATGCGCATTGCCACTTCGATCAGCCGACATCGGACGGTTCGGTCATGGCGGACGATTTCGAAAGCGGGCCGCGCTCGGCCGCCTTTGGGGGGACGACCACGGTGATCCCCTTTGCCTGCCAGCAAAAAGGCCAGTCCCTGCGTGCGGCGGTTGATGATTATCATCAGCGGGCCGACGGGAAATCGGTGATCGACTATGCATTCCACCTGATCGTGACGGATCCGAACCCGCAGGTTCTGGGGCAGGAGCTGCCGGCCCTGATCCGCGAAGGCTATACCTCTTTCAAGATCTACACGACCTATGATGATCTCAAGCTGAACGATCGCGAGATCATCGAGGTTCTGGCGCTGGCCAAGCGCGAAGGCGCCCTGACGATGATACATGCGGAAAATTCCGACGCCATCGCATGGCTGACGGAGGCGCTGGAACGTGCCGGCCAGACCGCACCGCAGTTTCATGCCGATGCCCGACCGCCCATCGCGGAGCGTGAAGCGACCCACCGCGCCATTTCACTGGCCGAGATCGTCGATGTGCCCATGCTGGTTGTGCATGTGTCGGGCGGTGAGGCGATGGAACAGATCGCCCATGCGCGGTCCAAGGGCCTCAGGGTTTTTGCGGAAACCTGTCCCCAGTACATCCTGCTGACGCGGGACGATCTTGATCTTGACGGGTTCGAGGGCGCGAAACACATCTGTTCGCCTCCGCCCCGTGACGCGCAAAGCCAGGAATCCGTTTGGCGGGGGCTGGCCAATGGTACCTTTCAGGTTTTCTCTTCGGATCATGCTCCGTTCAAATACGACAGCAGTACCGGCAAGAAACTGCGCGGCGAGGGGGCGAGCTTTCTGCACGTTCCCAACGGTATCCCCGGCGTCGAAACCCGGCTGCCGCTCCTATTCTCCGAAGGGGTGGGCAAGGGCCGCATATCGCTGAACCAGTTCGTCGCGCTTACCGCGACCAATCCGGCCCGACTCTACGGGCTTTACCCGCGCAAAGGCACGATCACTATCGGCGCGGATGCGGATATCACCATCTGGGATCCTGAACGCGAGGTGACCATCACCAACGCGCAACTGCATCACAACGTTGATTATACCCCCTACGAGGGGCGACGCGTGACCGGATGGCCCGAGACCGTTTTGCAAAGGGGTGAGGTGCTGGTCCGGGACGGCGCATTATGTGCCGAAAAAGGGCAGGGGCAGTTCCTGACCTGTGGTGTGCCGGATACCGCTATGTAAGGGCAGCTGCGGCGCCGCTTCGTATTCCGTGGCCCGATGCCCGCCGCCTTATTCGGCGGCGGTCGCTTCCGCTTCTTCTTTCCACAGACCGACGAGCCTGCAAGTTTCCGTTCCGGCCCGTTCCAGATGCGTGCGCCAGACATCATGCGCGGTGGCCGCATCCCGTTCGCGCAGGGCGGTCACCAGCCGGTGGTGGTCCTGCATCGACCTCTCGCGGTGCCCTTCGGAGGCGACCGAAAGGAACCGCGCCCGTTCGACATGAAAGGCAAGGCCGGTCCTGACGCGGGCAAGGTCCGGGTTCTTGGCGGCCGCCACCACAAGGTCGTGGATTTGCCGGTTCAACTGGAAATAGGCCGGCAGGTCCCCGGCCTCGTGCCGGTCGCGCATACGGGCATGAAGATCCTCCAGCCTTTGCATTTCCTGTTCGGTAATCCGGCTGGCTGCAAGCTCGGCAGCGAGCGCTTCGAGCCGCGAGATCACTTCGAACAGGCTGCGGGTGCCTTCGACCGATATTTCCGACACCCGCGCGCCCCGGTTCGCCATCAGCTCGACGAGCCCGTCCTTGTCGAGAATCTTGAGCGCTTCGCGCAGGGGCGTGAGCGAGACCTCGAGATCCTCGGCCAGTTCGGCCACGCGTATTTTCTCCCCCGGGCGCAGATCACCCGAAACGATCATGTTGCGGATTTCATCGGCGACCTGATCGTGCAGGGGCACCCGGCTGATGGCGACCTTGCCCCGCCGGTCCACGCGCTGTCGTGGATGCTCTGACCGTCGTGTTTTCATCGCGAAACCCTTTCTCGCGGTTGTCTGGCCGGGTGAATGCGCTTGTCGGAGCGTCACTCGGTATATATAATCAATTTATTCTTATCTTACTGAATGAAAAGAATGAAATGAATTTTTCATCATCGGATGCCAGCGTGCAAGGCCTGATCTCTGCCCTGTTGAAGGCCCGCGAAACCGGGCAGCCGGTCGGCGACGACGTTGCCAGTCAGTTCGATCCGACGGTTGAAGAAGCATATGAGGTACAGGCCGCAGTCGCACGGGTCACCGGCCCCGTCGGTGGCTTCAAGGTCGCGAACAAGCCTGACGCTCCGCGTATCATGGCGCCGATCTTCAGCCAGGACATCAAGACATCGCCCGCGATGATCGACGTTCCCCGGGATGAGAAAATCGGCATCGAGCTTGAGGTCGGGTTCCGGATCGAAAAGCCGCTTCCGGACAAGGGAGCACCGGACCGCAGGGATGCGATCGCGCGGTGCCTGTCCGTCGTCCCGGTGATCGAGATCGTCCGCACCCGGCTGCCGATGAACGCGAACCCGGGTCTGAAGCTGGCTGACAATCAGATCAACGGCGGCCTCGTTGTCGGCGCGCCCGTGGCGGAATGGCAGGCGGTTAGTCTGGGCCCGGTTCGGGCAGAGCTGGCATTCGGGGATGAACAAATCCTGAGCGGCAAGGCCGCGGTGCCGGGCGGGAACGCCTTTGAGAACTTCCTCGTCCTCGAAGAGATGTTGGGGGATCACTGTGGCGGTTTGCAGCCGGGTCAGATCGTCATAACCGGTTCGCTGAACGGTTTGCCCTACGTCCAAGCGGGAATTGACGTGCGCGGTTCGATCGACGGGCTGGGGCAGGTCTCACTCCGCCTGAAGGCGGCGCGCTGACGGCTGCGCCAGTTCGGGCCACTGCCAGCCGGGGGCTCCGGCTGCTAGCGCGCTTGCCAGATCCATCAGGAAATCTTCGGATCCAAGGTCGCCGATCAACTGGCAGCCGATGGGCAGACCGGCCTCATCGCACCCTGCTGGCACCGCGAGGGCCGGGTGCCCCGCGGCATTGACCCAGCCGGTATAGATCGCATGCCCGCGCGGGCCGACGGGCTGACCGTCGATCTCCAGCGGGTGGCTCTGCTCTGCCGGCCAGGGCTGCGCGGCGGCTGAAGGCATCAGGATCACGTCCCACTCGGCAAAGAGGCATGAGGTGGCGGCGCGCAGCCGTTGAACCGCAGCCATGGCACCAAAGAGCGATGCGACCCCGAGGCCGGCCCCCATCTCGGCCATCTCCATGTAGCGCGCGCCGGCGTTTCGGGCCATGGCGGGGACCGTGGCCTTCAGATGGGCAAGGCCGATCTGCGCGAATGAACCCCAGAAGGCATCTATTTCCCCCAGATCGAGCGGCAGATCGGCTTCCTCCACATGGTGACCGGCTGAGCTGAACCGCTGGGCGATGTCACGCGTCGCCGAAATGATCGCGGGTTCGCAGGGGTGCGAGCCCAGCCGAGCCACGGAGAGGATCCTGAGCGGGCTATCGGGGGCGGTGAAATCGGGTATCCCCCGGGAGGCGGGATCGCGCCGGTCTGGACCGGCCAGCGCGCTATACAAAAGCCGCAGATCGTCGATGCTGCGCGCAAAGGGGCCGATCACTTCGAAATCCATCAGCACCTGCGGCAGACCGCCCGCCCGGGCGATGCGGCCGATGGTCGGTTTCAGCCCGAAAAGCCCCGTATGTCCGGCCGGGCGACGGGTGGAGCCGCCCCCGTCGGTTCCGATCCCGAGCACTGCGAGACCGGCCGCGACGGCGGAAACCGTCCCGCCGGACGACCCCCCCGGCGTCAGCGCGGGATCCCACGGGTTCCGCGTTACGCCGAACCTTGCATTGGCGGTGTATCCTTCCACGGCGAATTCGGGCGTGTTGGTCTTACCTACAAGGATCGCGCCCGCCGCGCGCAGCCGTGCTACCGGCAGTTCATCCGCGCGCGCGACGTCAGAGAATGTCGCCCCGCCCCATGCGGTCGGCATTCCGGCGACGTGCAGATTGTCCTTCACCGCGATAGGCACCCCGTCGAGCGGGGAGAGCGGCGCGTTCTCTCGGTAGCGCCTCGAAGACGTCTCGGCCTGTTCCTTCAGGTCCGGGGCCAGGGCGACATAGGCGTTCAGCACCGGGTTGAGAGCGTCGATCCGGTCGGCGAGTTCACTCACGACCGCGCGCGGATCGGCCTCCCCGCTGCGATAGGCAGCCGACAGATCGGCTGCCCCGCGTTGCCAGAATGCGCCTACCACGGCGTCAGCGCCCGCTCATGGTTTCGGGCAACCATGTCACGATTTGGGGCACGAAAATCAGCAGGATCGTGAACAGCACCATGATCAGCGCGTAGGGAATGGCCCCCATCACCACATCACGGAAAGGCCCGCCATCGGTACGCACGCCCTGCACCACGTAAAGGTTCATCCCCACCGGCGGCGTGATCATGCCCAGCTCGCACATCAGCACGATGAAGATGCCGAACCAGATCGGGTCGATCCCCACGGCGGTCACGATGGGCAGCGCCACCGGGATCGTCAGCACCTGCATCGACAGCACGTCCATGAACATGCCGAGGAACAGGTAGAACACGATGAGCGCCATCAACAGCATCGCCGGCGACAGCCCGAAGGAGGCGACCCATTCCGTCATTGTCTGCGCGATCCCGCCGAGCGCGAGCGTCACGTTCAGCATGAAGGCGGCGGTGATGATCAACAGGATCATGCCGGTGGTCTTGGCCGTCTGGCGGAAGCAATGGTCGAAGAATTCGAGGCTCAGCTTGCCTTCGCGGGCGGCAAAGGCCAGCGCCGCGACCACGCCGAGTGCGGCGGATTCCGTCGGTGTGGCGATGCCGAAATAGATCGAGCCCATCACGACGGCGAAGATGATCGTCGGGGGGACGAGGTGCTTCAGCCCCGCGATCTTGTCGGAAAGCGGGATTTTCACCTCCTCGCCCGTTTCGGAAGAGACCGGGATGACATAGGATTCAGCCGCGATGTAGACCATGAAAAGAAGCGTCAGAAGCACGCCGGGAATGATACCTGCGATGAAAAGCTGGCCAATGGATTCATTGGCGAGCGAGCCATAGATCAGCAGGTTTACCGA
>NZ_LWGH01000387.1:0-20539 GCF_001635395.1 Sulfitobacter sp. HI0129
CGATACCCGTGAAGCTCACGATCGCTCCCATGCCGCTGCAACCGGCGCTGAATTCTGCGACCTCACGCCCCACATCGAAAGGGGCTTCCGCCACGCTCACCCGCATCTCAGCCCCCCGTCATGGGCGGAAAGAACGCCACTTCGCGCACCCCCGCCAACGGGGCATCGAAATCGGCAAGCTGCTGGTCCACCGCGACGCGCAGAGCAGACAGATCGGCAAAGGCCGCCGCATAGCGCGGTTCGCGCGCGATCAGTTCCTCCACAAGGTCCGTCACCGTCGCGGCTTCGGTCTGCACCTTTTCGCGCGGCAGGCCGATCCGTTCGCGCACCCATGCGAAATACAAGACATCCATCATTTTTCCTCTCTCAGGAAAGGCATGGCTTTCATCAGATAGTCGATACCGGTGATCGCCGTCAGCGTCGCCGCGATCCAGAGCAGCGCCAGCCCGATGATACCGGACCATTCCATGCCCGCCAACTTCCACCGCAGGCCCAGCACGTCCTCCACCTCACCCATCAGGATCTGCTGGACCAGTTCCTGATCCATGCCGAAAACGCTCATGCCGAGGTAATGTTCGAAAACCCCCTGCCCGAAGAGCACCGCGATGGCAATCATCTGCAGGGTGGTCTTCCATTTGGCCAGCTTCGTGACCTTGAGCGTGCCCGCGACATCGCCCAGAAACTCCCGCAGGCCCGATACAAAGACCTCCCGGAACAGGATCACGGTGGCGGGCAGCACCAGCCAGGGCGACCAGCTTGAAAAACCGATGATGACCATCAGCGCGATCACCACCATCGCCTTGTCGGCGATGGGGTCCAGCATGGTGCCCAACTTCGTCTCCTGTTTCCAGGCGCGGGCAAGATAGCCGTCGAACCAGTCGGTCACCGATGCGATGACGAACAGGAGCAGCGCGAACCAGTCGGCGTAGGGCCGTGTGAAATACAGGAACATCACCGCCACGCCGGGGGCCGCGAGAAGACGCAGCAGCGTCAGGACATTGGGTAGGTTCCACTTCATGGCGCCACCCTACAACGCAGGCTGCCGGTCCTAAAGGGCCAAACGCAGCCCCTTCTCATGATCGAAAATACTTTCGAGGGAGCCCGAGGGGGCGGAAAGTCCCTTCGGTCCGGCGGCGGCTGTCACCCCTTTTCGTGGAAATGGGCATAGATGGTTTCGGCCAGCGCGTCCGACACGCCCTCCACCGCCTTGAGATCGTTCAGGTTGGCGCGGGACACCGCCTTGGCCGAACCGAAATGCGCCAGCAGCGCCCGCTTGCGCGCCGCCCCCACGCCGGCGATCTCGTCCAGCGGCGTGGCGCCCACCGCCTTCGCGCGTTTGGCACGGTGCGTTCCGATGGCGAACCGATGCGCCTCGTCCCGCAGGCGCTGCACGAAGTAGAGCACCGGGTCATTGTGCCGCAGCGCCATGGGCCGTTCACCGACGCGGTGGAACTCCTCCTTGCCGGCGTCCCTGTCGATCCCCTTGGCGACGCCCACCATGGGGATATCCTCCACCCCGTGTTCGCGCATGATGCCGGCCACGGCGCTGACCTGCCCCGCGCCCCCATCGATGAGCAGCAGATCCGGCCACAGCCCGCGCGACCGGTCCGGATCCTCCTTCAAAAGCCGTTTGAACCGCCGGGTGAGCACTTCTTTCATCATGCCGAAGTCGTCGCCGGGGGTCAGGCTTTCACCACGGATATTGAACTTGCGGTATTGGTTCTTCATGAAGCCATCCGCCCCCGCGACGATCATCGCGCCCACGGCGTTGGTGCCCTGAATATGCGAGTTGTCGTAGACCTCGATCCGCTGCGGCGGACCGTCGAGGCCGAAGGCCTCTGCCAGCCCGTTCAGCAACTTTGACTGGGTCGCCGTTTCTGCCAGCTTACGGGCCAGCGATTCCCGCGCATTGCGCAACGCGCCTTCGACGAGTTCTGCCTTCTCGCCCCTTTGCGGCACCAGCAGTTCGACCTTGCGCCCGAGCTTGCCAGTCAGCGCCTCGGCCATCAGGTCGGGGTTCTCGATCTCGTGGCTCAGCATCAACTGGCGGGGCGGTTCGCGGGTGTCGTAGAATTGGCCGATGAACGCCTCCAGTACTTCGGCTTCCTCAACGTCCGGGCCGACCCGGGGGTAGTAATCGCGATTGCCCCAGTTCTGGTTTGCGCGGATGAAAAAGACCTGCACACAGGCCTGCCCGCCATCGAGGTGCAGGGCAATGATATCGGCCTCGCGCACGCCTTTGGGGTTGATGCCCTGCGCGGTCTGCACCTGTGTCAGCGCCTTGATCCGGTCGCGCAGGGCGGCGGCGCGTTCGAACTCCATCTCTTCGGAGGCCTTGGCCATATCGGCCGCCAGCCGCGCCTGAATGTCGGTCGTCTTGCCCGAAAGGAACCTTTCGGCGTCGCGTACCGTGCGGGCGTAGTCTTCCTTGCTGATCTTGCCGACACAAGGCGCCGAGCAACGCTTGATCTGATGCTGCAGGCAGGGCCGTGTGCGGCTGTCGAACATGGCGTTCGAACAGTCGCGCAGCAGAAACACCCGCTGAAGCTGATTCAGCGTGCGGTTCACCGCCCCGGCAGAGGCGAAAGGCCCGTAATAGGCCCCCCTCTCCTTCTTTGCGCCCCGGTGCTTCTTGATCTGGGCAAAGTCGTGATCCGCGGTAACGAGAATGTTCGGGAAGCTCTTGTCGTCGCGCAGCAGCACGTTGAACTTGGGCTTCAACTGCTTGATGAGGTTCTGTTCCAGCAACAGCGCTTCGGTTTCCGTCCGGGTAGTCAGGAACATCATCGACGCGGTATTGGCGATCATCCGGGCGATCCGGGGGGTATGACCGGTGGGCCGGGCATAGCTGCTGACCCGGGCACGCAGGTTCCGGGCCTTGCCGACGTAGAGAACCCGACTTTCGGAATCGAGCATGCGATACACGCCAGGCGAGGAATCGATCGTCTTCAGGTAGCCCTGAATGACCTCGTGACCAAGCTTGGGCGATTCGGTCGTCTTGTTCATGATGCGCCCCCTGATTCTATCGCTTCGCCTGCAATGTCCCGCGTTCGGCGGCAAGCCTCAACATGTCCACGGCTTCTGTGGATAACTCTGACGATAAGTTTGAGGGGATCGCGATATCTCGTTGTTTTCAACGCCCTTCACCGCATTGCCTAATTTTTAGGCACTTATATAACGCACTGATTTCGTTGTGCAATTCATTCGCATAGCGTCAAGTGTATGAAAGTATTAGAGTTTTCGTAACACTTTCGTTACGTCTATGAACGCGGTGCACAACTGGGATTGCACAGGAGTTCATTCAACCCCCTGTATATCCGGCGTTCGCCATGCGAGATGCTGGCCCCCGTCCACGCAGAGCAGTTGCCCGGTGACCGCCGGGGCATCCAGAAAGTATCCCAGCGCCGCCGTGATGTCCGATTCGTTCGATCCGCGCTCCAGAATCGTATTGCTGCGTTGCGCGCAGAAATGATCTTCGGATTGGCGCGCGCCTTTTAGCGTGGGGCCGGGTCCGATCGCGTTCACGCGGATCGCGGGGGCCAGTGCGCGGGCCGCCGTCTGGGTCAGCGTCCAGAGGCCGGCTTTGGCCAGCGTATAGGTGGTGAACTCCGGTGTCAGCTTGCGAACACGCTGGTCCACCATGTTGACCACGAGCCCGGTCGCCAGCGGTTCACCTTGCGAATCCCGCTCCGGCTCCAACCCCTGGGCGGCCATCGCCTGTATCAACATCAGCGGGGCGCGTAGATTGCTGGTCATATGCCTGTCCCAACTGTCGAGGGTCGCGGTCGCGATGGTGTCGTATTCGAAGATGGAGGCGTTGTTGATCAGGCAAGTCACCGGTCCGCCCAATGCCTCCGCCGCGCGGGGCAGCAATCCGTCCGTCGCGTCTGCGTCAAGCAGGTCGGCTTGCAGCGCCTCTGCTCGGCCTCCATTGCCTCGTATCGCCTGCACGACTTCTTCCGCACCTTCCGCGGAGGTTGCATAGTGCACGGCCACGTCGTAGCCCCGCGCCCCCAGATAGAGCGCCATCGCGCGCCCCAATCGCTGCCCTGCCCCGGTGATCAACGCACGCGTCATAGAATCCTCATGCCAGAATGAGGAACATATAGGCGCCGTACAGCCCGGCGAGCACGACCCCCCAGATCCTCGTGATATCCATACGGAAATAAACAAAGGGCAGCAGCAACAGCGAGGCGCCCAGCATGACCCAGAGGTCGAACGTCAGGAACTCGGGGTCCACGTCGATGGGTCCGACAAGGCTGGCGATACCGATGATGGCCAGCAGATTGAACATGTTGGAGCCGATGACGTTGCCCAGGGCCACATCCGCCTGACGGCGCAGCGCGGCCATGACCGTGGTGGCAAGCTCCGGCAGGGAAGTGCCGATTGCTACCAACGTCAGCCCGATGACCGTATCGCTTACCCCGTAGGCGGTCGCGATGATCGTCGCATTGTCCACCAGCAGCCCGGCGCCCATTGGCAGACCGATGAGACCCAGAACAAGGTAAACGGCGATGCGCCAGCCCGGCATGTCGGGGTCGAGGCCTTCGATCTCTTCCGTCGGCTCGGCGGTCACCTCGCCATTGGCGCGGCGGTGGTTCTTGGCGTCGCGAAAGGCATCCGACAGCACGAAGGCAAGACCCGCCAGCAGCACGAGGCCCGCGATCCAGTCAAAGACGCCACGAAACGCCAACGCGATGAACAGGACGGATGCCGCCAGCATGAAGTTGTAGGTCTTGCGCGTATCACATTCGGAGGTGTGCATGGTCGCCAGCAAGGCCGGAATGCCCAGCACCATAAGGATGTTGGCCGTGTTCGATCCGACGACATTGCCCAGCGCGATACCCGGCGCGCCATCCAGCACCGCCTTGATGGAAATCAGCAGTTCCGGCGCCGAGGTACCGAAGGCCACGATGGTCAGGCTGACGATGAGGGCTGGCACCCCTAGCCGCAGGCTGAGGTTTACCGCACCTTTCACCAGCGCATCCCCGGCAAGCAGCAGGATCGCGAGACCCAGCCCAGACAACAACCATGGCATCAACATTTAACGGACTCCCTTGCAGCGGCAGGGTCCTTTGCCGATGCGATATCGCCCGCAGTCAGGGCATTTCGTCTGGCGCAGGCGATTACTGCCCAGCCAATGCATTTTTCCGAACCAGGCGAGCAAACCCATGCCCACAAGGAAGAGAAGTACGATCTTGAGAATCATGCGTCAGAGACCGAACCGGGCATAGGCTGCCCGTTCCTCGATGCCCTGAACCGCGTCGCTCAGCACCTGAGCGCCAAATCGTGACAGCAGCGGGCGCTTGACGCCATAGCGGCGAAACGTCGTCTTGTCGCCGAACCGTTGTTTCATGGTGGTGCGCAAGTGCCCGATCCCGTCGATCAGCCCAAGTTCAAGCGCGCGCCGACCAAGCCAGACTTCACCGGTGAACAGCTTGACCGAACCGTCCAGCTTGTCGCCCCGGCGGGTCTTCACATGATCGATGAAGTTGCCGTGAATGTCTTCGAGGAGCCGGTTCAGCCGCTCCACATCCTCCGGCGCCTCGGGGCGGAACGGGTCGAGCATGGATTTCGACTCGCCCGCCGTATGGACGCGACGTTCGATCCCGTGCTCATTGATGAACTGATGCAGGCCGAAAGACGATGAAATGACCCCGATGGAGCCGACAACCGAAGAGGCATCCGCGTGTATTTCATCCGCCGCCGCCGCCAGCCAATAGCCCCCCGAGGCGGCCACGTCCTCCACGAAGGCAAAGACGGGAATCTTCTTTTCATCCGCGAGCCGCCGGATACGCGCCCCGATGAGCGAGGATTGCACCGGGCTGCCGCCGGGGGAGTTGATCTCCAATGCGATGGCGTCGGGCTTGCCACGGCGGAACGCCTTTTCGATTACCGGGCCGAGTGTGCCGTCGTTCAGGGCCGCGCGCGGTTGCGCGCTGATCGTGCCGGCCATGCGGATGATGGCGACGGTCGGGCCAGATTTAATGAAGGGGAGCCATTTTCTCATACTCCCCCACATAGAGCGCCCCCTACGGCCAAACAAGGCGACAGACCAAAGCTCATTCGCGGATGCGCCAGCCCGTCTTGAAAATCCACCAGATGAGACCGAGGCAGATCGCCGTGAAGGCACCGATGGCCAGAAGGCTGGTCAGGATCGGGACATCGGCGGTGCCCGCCTCGCCGTTCCTGAACGAAACCCGGATCGAACGGATCAACGCCGCAAGGTATGAGGGCGACGAGATTGCCGGTGCCCTGGCCGTCATCGGCCCCGACGACCGCGTGCTGGAGATGGGCGCAGGCCTCGGCGTGGTGGGCGGGGTGATCGCGCATAACGCGCGGCCCGCAGCACTCCTGTCGTTCGAAGCCAATCCCGCGATGATCCCCCATATCAGGGCGCTGCACGCGGCCAATCACCTCCGCGGGCGGATTGCACTGCGCAACGAGGTGGTGATCAGCGCGCCGGAACGGCCGGAAACCGCCACTTTCTTTGTGCGCAACTCCTTCCTCGGCTCCTCCCTGATCGACCATGACCACCGTGACACCCGCGCCGTGGAGGTCCCGACAAGCGGCTGGAGCGACGTGGTGGCCGAATTCCGGCCCACGGTGCTGGTGATGGACATCGAAGGCGGAGAGCTGGAGTTTCTACGCCATGCCGATCTGTCCGGCATTCGTGCCGTGGTGATCGAGTTTCACCCCGGCATCTATGGCCGTGCGGGCACGCGTGAATGTAAGTCGATCCTGAGGGCGGCGGGTTTTTCGAAGCTGCCCGGGCCCTCCACCCGATTGGTCTGGGCCTGCACCCGCGAGATCACGGCAGAGCCCGATCCGCCCGGGCCGGGACGGGCCGAAAGCCGGTTCCTGCCGCCTGATCCTGAGGGGGGATGGTCGGGCACGCTCGAACGGGTCGAACGCGCGCGGGTGATCCCGCCCGTCGCCTCGGGCCATGTACAGGTGGCAGGCGTGCTGCGCGCCGACCGAAGCTATTGCGAAAACGCCGGGACGTGGCGCAATGAACGCGCCATCACGCTTCGGCCCCTCATGCCCGAGGGTCCGATCGCCCGATTGGAGGGGCGCTGGCTCTGGGGGGGAATACTGTGGACCTATTTCGCCCATTTCGTGGGCGAAAGCACGGCGCGCCTGTGGGCGTTGGACGCGGTCGATGCGGGGAAGATCGCGGGCATCGCCTTCATGCCGAAGCGGCCTCGCCTCGGCGACACCACCCAACCCTTCCAGCGCGCGTTTCTTGACCTGATGGACATCCGATTGCCGATCCATGTCTGCGCCACGCCCACCGAAATCGAGGAGTTGATCGTACCCGGCCAAGGCTTCGGTCTGGGTGCGATTTCCCGCGGGACGCAGTCCACCCGAGCAACCTTTCGCGCGCGGTTTGGCAGGGGCGTGACGGCGGACGGCCCGGAGCGGCTCTATATCTCACGCTCCGCGCTGGGCGCGAAGCGCGGCGCGCTGATCGGAGAGGGCGAGCTTGAGGCTTATCTGAACGAACAGGGGTATGAGATTTTTCACCCGCAGAACCATCCGTTGGAAGTACAGGTCGCGCGATACAAGGCCGCGCGCCAGATCATCGGCGCAGAAGGCAGCGCCATGCATGTGCTGGCCTTTGCCGCAAGGCCGCACCAACAGATCGCCCTGATCGTGCGGCGGCGATCGCGCGCCACGACTCATATCGCCACACATCTTGAGCATTTCGCAGGCCGCGCGCCCGACGTCATTGAAACGCTTGTCCACACATGGTTGCCGAAAGGCCAGCAAAGGCGGCGACTGGGGGCTGGCGAACTGGACCTGCCTGCCCTTCAGGCGCGGCTCATTGCCGGGGGGTTTGTCGAGACAGGCGCGCCTTGGGCCGCTCTTTCCGCGCAGGCCGTGGAGCAGACGTTAGGTGGGCGCTACGACCTGATCGCGTGATCGCGCGCGGTGGAGCGAGCGTGGCCATGAGAATGGGGTGAGCACACTCGGCCCGGAATCAAGGCGCATCGCGCCGCCGGGCAGCGCCCGACCGCCCCATGGGCGGGCGCTTTGGCACTCTCTGATTTCCTTACGAAAGATGGAGCCATGGATGCACCATAAAGTGGCATCCATACAGGTCAGCGATGCCCACCCGCGGTCGCGCGCAGCCCTGTGTTACAACCCCTTGCCACGTCGCAGCCACCACATAAAACAAAGGGCGCGCCAACCGGCACGCCCCTGTTTCATACGACATGTCGCGGGCGCCTACCCCGCCGTCGCGGATTCCTTTTCGGCATCCGCGTGGATCATCAGCGGGGCCGCTTCGGAGGTCACCGCCTCTTCGTTGACGACGACCTCGGTCACGGTATCCATCCCCGGCAGTTCGAACATCGTGTCGAGCAGGATGTCCTCCAGAATGGACCGCAGACCCCGGGCGCCTGTCTTGCGTTCGATCGCGCGCTTGGCGATGGCGGTCAGCGCATCGTCGGTGAAGGACAGCTGCGTATCCTCCAGTTCGAACAGGCGCTGGTACTGTTTGACGAGCGCGTTCTTCGGCTGGGTCAGGATGGTGACGAGCGCATCCTCGTCCAGATCCTCCAGCGTCGCCAGAACCGGCAGACGGCCCACGAATTCGGGGATGAGACCGAATTTCAGCAGGTCTTCCGGTTCGAGGTCCGTGAAAATCTCACCGATGCCGCGGGCGTCCTTGTCGCGCACATCCGCGCCGAAACCCATGGCAGAGCCCTTGCCCCGCGCCGCGATGATCCGGTCCAGCCCTGCAAAGGCACCGCCGCAGATGAACAGGATGTTCGTCGTGTCCACCTGCAGGAATTCCTGCTGCGGATGCTTGCGCCCACCCTGCGGCGGAACGGAAGCGACCGTACCTTCCATCAGCTTGAGCAGCGCCTGCTGCACGCCTTCACCCGACACATCGCGGGTGATGGAGGGGTTCTCGGACTTGCGGGTGATCTTGTCGACCTCGTCGATATAGACGATGCCGCGCTGCGCGCGCTCCACATTGTATTCGGAGGCCTGCAACAGCTTGAGAATGATGTTCTCCACATCCTCGCCGACATAGCCCGCTTCGGTCAGCGTGGTGGCATCGGCCATGGTGAAGGGCACATCGAGAATACGCGCCAGCGTCTGGGCCAGCAACGTCTTGCCGCAGCCGGTGGGGCCGATCAGCAGAATATTGGATTTCGACAGTTCGATGTCGCCGCCTTTCTGGGCGTGGTTCAGGCGCTTGTAGTGGTTGTGTACGGCCACGGACAGCACACGCTTGGCCATCGCCTGACCGATCACGTAATCGTCGAGAACGTCGCAGATGTCCTTCGGGGTCGGCACACCGTCGGTCGCCTTCAGCCCGCTGGCCTTGGTTTCCTCACGGATGATGTCCATGCACAGTTCGACACATTCGTCGCAGATGAAAACGGTCGGTCCCGCGATCAGTTTGCGGACCTCGTGCTGGCTCTTGCCGCAAAAGCTGCAGTAAAGGGTGTTCTTGCTGTCGCTGCTGGAGTTGTTCGCCATCTCAAACCTTTCAGGTCTGTCGTGTTTGTCTGCCCCTGCCCCGGAGCGGCGTCGCATGGCCCGAGTCTAGGCCAGTGGCCCCGGCGCTACAATCGCAAAATCATGGCGCCGGGGGGCGTATCACTTGTCCTTGCCGCCCTTGGAGGGCGCGTCGGGATCGTCGGCCTTGCCGCGGCTCTCGACGATCTCGTCGATGAGGCCCCAGTCCTTGGCTTCCTCCGGCGACATGAAGTTGTCGCGCTCCAGTGCGTCCTCGACCTTTTTCAGGGTCTGGCCGGTGTGCTTTACGTAGATCTCGTTCAGGCGCTTTTTCAGCTTCTGGGTTTCCTGCGCATGGATCATGATATCCGTCGCCTGACCCTGATAGCCGCCCGAGGGCTGGTGCACCATCACGCGGCTGTTGGGCAGCGAATAGCGCATTCCGGCCTCGCCCGCCGTCAGCAGCAGCGACCCCATGGAGGCCGCCTGCCCGATCACCAGTGTGGAGACCTTGGGCTTGATATACTGCATAGTGTCGTAGATCGACAGACCGGAGGTCACGACACCGCCGGGGCTGTTGATATACATGGAGATTTCCTTTGACGGGTTCTCCGCCTCAAGGTGCAGCAACTGCGCCACGATGAGTGATGACATGCCGTCGTGGACCGGACCGTTCAGGAAGATGATCCGTTCCTTCAGGAGGCGCGAAAAGATGTCATAGGCACGTTCCCCGCGACTGGTCTGTTCGACCACCATGGGGACGAGCGTGTTCATGTAGGTGTCGATGGGATCGTTCATATTGGCCTGCCTGTAGTTCGTTCGCAGGACCATACCCGCAAATCTCTTGGGCTAGAGATTAGTCGCGCGGATGGGGGGGTTCAAGGGGGGCAGCGGCGCGGATGTCGGCCCCGCCGCCCCCCGGGTTTGCGTGCCCTCAGCTCTCGCTTTGCAGATAGGCGATAAGCGCGTCGATGTCCTCTTGCTTGCGCAGGCCGCCGAAGGACATCTTGGTGCCTTTCATGAAGCCGCGCGGCTTGGTGAGGAAACCGGTCAATGCTTCGTGATCCCAGACGAGGCCCGCAGCACCCGCCTCCTGCATCGCCGAGGAATACTTGAACCCTTCGACCGCACCGGCGGGGGCGCCGACGATCCCGGTCAGGATCGGACCTACCCGGTTCTGCGCCTTCTCGCCTACCTGATGGCAGGCCTTGCATTTGCGGAACACCTTCTCACCCGCTTCGACAAGCGCGGGGTCGGGTGTGTTGGCGGGCGGCTCCTGCGTGGGGGCAGGTTCCGTGGCGGCAAGCTCGACCTTCTCCTCCCCGTCGGCGGGGGCATCGACCTTGGCCTCATCCTCTGCCTTCGCCTTTGCCGCGGCCTCCGCCGCTTTCCGGGCGGTCTCCTCCGGTGTCACGTCCAGAACGGCGGCTCGCCCGGTGATCTTCACCTCTGTCTTGCAGTCACTCATGCAGGGTGCTGCGCTGAAGGCCACAAGCTCCGTGCTCTCACGGTCGTCCATGAAGAAACCATCCTCGTTCGGGAGGGAGTGTTCCGCGAAATTTTCCGACGAGAGCACGAAGTCATCGTCCACCTCGTTGTTGAGGTACATCAGGTAGGCGGTGATGGCATAGACTTCGTCCGGCTCCAGCGTCTGGGCCGCACCGAAGGGCATCGCACGGTTCACATAGTCGAAGACCGTCGAAAGATAAGGCCAGTAGCTGCCGATCGTCTTGACCGGGCGCTGATCGGTAAGCGTGCCGAAGCCGCCCGCCAGCACCGGCCAGCGGCCCGTGCCTTCGCCGAAGACCCCGTGGCAGGCGGCGCATTGTGCAGCGAAGATAGCGTCGCCCGTTTCCACGTCACCCTGCCCGGGCGGCAGGCCGGCACCATCGGGCCGCACGTCGATGTCCCAGACGGCGATCTCCTCCGGGGTGACGGCGCGGCCCAGCCCGAGGGGGTCGGCCTGCGCGGCAAATGCGCCGAGCGTCAGGCACAGCCCCAGACCGAGCCCGAGTGTTCCGGGGGCAAATTCAGGAAATCTCGACATTTTCGGCCCTCCCGTCGGCGTCCACGGCCCATGTTTGGATGCCGTTGTTGTGGTAGATCGAATTCTCGCCCCGGACCGCGCGCAGCTGGTCCTTCGTGGGTTGCACGTAGCCGGTGCTGTCATGGGCCCGGCTTTGCAGCAGCAGCGGGCTGCCGTCCCAGTCGAATTCGTAATAGAAGCGGTGCATCGACTTGGGCATGCTGGGCCCGTCCATGCGGGCCTGATGCCAGTTGATACCGCCGTCGAGCGTGACATCGACGCGCGGGATCGTCCCCCGGCCAGACCAGGCCACCCCCGTCAGCACGGTGGGTCCCGGCCCATGGGTGATCGGCGCCTGCGGGCTGGGGTTGGTGATCACGGATTTCGCATCCATCTCCCATGTGAAGCGGCGCGCACTGCCATCTTCGAGCAGGTCCGTGTATTTGCTCGTCTCCTCCCGGTGGTGCCAGGGCTGATCGCCCACTTCCAGACGGCGGAGCCATTTGACCCACATGTTGCCTTCCCACCCCGGCACGACGAGGCGCACGGGATAACCCTGTTCGGGGCGCAGGGCCTCTCCGTTCATCTTGAAGGCGATCATGCAATCGTCGAGCGCCTTTTCCATGGGGATCGAACGGGTCATCCCGGCGGCATCCGCGCCTTCGGCCAAAAGCCATTTACCAGAAGGGATTACACCTGCCTCTTCGAGCAGAAGTTTAAGCGGAATCCCGGTATACATGACGTTATGGATCATGCCGTGGGTGAACTGGCAGCCGTTGAGCTGGGCGCCGCGCCATTCCATCCCGGAGTTGGCGGCGCATTCCAGGAAATACACACGGTTTTCGCGGGGAAAGCGTTTGAGGTCTTCCATGGTGAAGACAAGCGGGCGGTCGACACGCCCGTTGATCATCAGCCGGTAGGCGGCCGGGTCGATCTGGGCGACACCACCGTGATGCCGCTCAAAACACAGCCCGTTCGGGGTAATGATCCCGTCCAGATCATGCAGCGGGGTGAAGTTCACCGAGGATACCGGATCGGCGGTCAGCCACGGGACGGAGCGCCGTTTCACGTCCGCCTCGAACCGCGACGGCAGACCGTAGGGCGCGGCATCGACGCCGACCCCCAATTCCTGCATCCAGGGTTCGATGGCGATCTCGGGCCCGCTGCCCGCCACCGCCCGGCTTGCGGCTCCGCCCGCGGCCAGCGCACCTGCGCCGGTCAGGAACGCCCGCCGCGAAGGGCCGAAACTCTTGTCACCGCTCATGGGAATCCTCCTCGTATAATCAAATTCATTTTATTGAATTTAATCGCCGCTGAGAACCCCTTTCCTTCTAATTTCCGTCGGGAAGAACGAATTCCACGGGCGTGGGCGCGCCTTGCGACACTGTTCCGAGCTTGCCGATATGCGCCTCCACCACATCCCAGATCGGCGGGCCCTCTGTTCCCTCGTTGACCGAGGCCCAGCCCGCGACCACGTAGCTGCGGTCGGGGTCGATCTTTTCGCCGGTGCTGAGCAGTGTCATATTGCTGATGCGGTTGCCCTGCGGCTCGTCGATGTCGATCTTGAACCCCATGCCGCCCACGCGCACCATGTCCCCGCCCTGCTGAAGGTAAGGATCGGGGTTGAACAGGTTGTCGCCCACGTCTTCCAGAACGATTTTCAGGAATTCGCCTGTCATTTCCGTGCGGTAGGCGTTGGGATAGGTCATCGCCGTGACGGCGTAGATGTCTTCGCGGGTGATGTCCTGCCCCGGCAGCAGCGACGGCCCCCAGCGCACACCGGGGCTGAGCGAAATCTCGGCGTCGCGTTCCTCCAGCAGCGCCTCGCAGATCAGATCGTCCCACGAGCCATTGAAATTTCCGCGCCGGTAAAGCAGCGCGTCGGTCTTGCCCACCACATGGGTCAGGTCGTCGATGAAGGGCGCGCGCTGCGCGTCGATCAGCGCGGTGATCTCAGGATCGGGGGCGATCAGATCGCTGAAGATCGGGATCAGCTTGTGGCGCAGCCCCATCATCCGGCCATCGCGCACGTCTAAATCCACGCGACTGACGAATTTACCGTTGGAACCGGAGGCGATGATATGGGTCTGACCGACCTGCACGGGTTCGGGCAGCGCGTCATGGGTATGGCCCGACAGGATCACGTCGATGCCGGTGACGATCCCGGCCATCTTCTTGTCCACGTCAAAGCCGTTGTGGCTGAGGCAGACGACCAGTTCCGCGCCCTGCGCGCGCACCTCGTCGACCATTTCCTGCATATGCGCGTCACGGATGCCAAAGGAGTATTCCGGGAACATCCAGCCCGGATTGGCGATTGGCATATAGGGAAAGGCCTGCCCGATCACGGCGATCTTCACCCCGCCGCGTTCAAAGAATTCATAAGGTTTGAACAGCTCCGCCGGTTCGTCCCATTCCGCGTCGAAGATGTTCTGGCCCAAGGCCGCGAAGGGCAGCCCCTCCACCAGTTCGGTCACACGGTCCGTGCCCAGCGTGAATTCCCAGTGAAAGGTCATCGCATCGGGTTTCAGCGCGTTCATCACGTTCACCATGTCCTGGCCTGCGGTGCGCAGGCAGGTCAGCGAGCCGTGCCATGTATCGCCCCCATCCAGCAGCAGGGCGTCGGGCCGGTCGGCGCGGATGGCGTTGAGAACGGTCGCCACCCGGTCAAGCCCGCCGACCTTGCCATAGGCGCCTGCCAGCGCCACGAAGTCGTCATAGGTCAGCGCATAGTCCAGCGGCGTGCCGCCCCCGATCCCGTAGCGCATGCGGAAATCCTCCCCCGTGATATGGGGCACCTTTCCGTGGTTCTCACCCACACCGATATTGATCGCAGGCTCGCGGAAGTAGAGCGGTTTGAGCTGGCCGTGAATGTCGGTGATATGCATCAGCGTGACATTTCCGAAGGTGTCGAACTCCAGCAACTTGTCCTGATCGAAGCGGTCCTGCGCGGCCAGCCGCGCCCAGCTGCCAAAACCGGACGCCCCGTAGAGCGAGGCGGCGGCCATCGACATTTGCAGAAAGTCACGGCGGGACATCATGGCGGAAATTCCTTTCGGTAGAGCGCAGAAAACAGGCCCCCGCGCTTCGCGCGCGGGGGCTGCCGTATCACATGGTCATCGGATCAGTTGCGGACGGAGGGGCTTTCGACCGGCAGGCCGTTGCCCCGGCTCGCGACGTAAAGTTCAAGCGCCTTGAACTCGTCCCCGCCCTCGGCGAAGGGCTGCGCGCGAATGTTCTTCATGCAGCCCTTGAACCGCCCGTGCACGGTGTTGATCTTGGCGTTCTTCAGCCGGTAGTTCGGAAAACCGTTGGTCTGCCCCTGCGACAGGTGATCGGCGCGGATCATCATGTCGTAGTTGTTTTCGTGGCAGTTGGAACAGGCCAGATCAAGCTGCCCGTAGCGGGTATAGTAGATCTCCTTGCCCTGCTCCCAGAAGGGGGCGGCGGCACCGTCGATCGCAACATCGACCGGCATCCCGCGTGACTGCAGGCTGATCAGAGCCGTCATCGCCGACATCTCCGGCCCGGACCACTTCCAGGCGTCTGCCTGCATGCGTTCGGTGCGGCATTCGTTGATGACGTCGGGCATGGATTCCAGCTCGCCCTCTTCGTTGACCCGCGGCATGCTGGCCTTCAGTCCGGCGAATTCCTCGGCGCTTTCGTGGCAATCGGCGCAGGCCTTGCCGGCATCGCCCTCGGCCGTTTCGAACAGCTCCTGCCCGACATCGACGAAGATCATCCCCGGATTGTCGAAATCGTCCATCTGCAGGGCCTGGGTTTCCTTGGTCCGGTACACCCAGCCGGAGGTAATTTCATCGATGGCATCCATATGGGAAGGCGCCGGAACCCGTGTCGGCAGTTCGATCTCACCATTGATGATGAGCTTTGGCTCCTCCGCCAGCGCGCCCGTTGCCAGCAGCGCAGCAAGCGCGGCGCCCTTCAGAACGATCCGTTTCATATGTTTCCTCCCGATACGCACCCTAGCCGATGGCGATGCTTTTGCTCTCTTCGTAGACAGACCCGTCGTCATCGTACCAAGTGAACTTGAACTCCCCGGCTTCGGGCACCTTGGCCTCGAATTCGAAATAGGGGTTGGTCGATACAGCCGGTTCGATGGTCACATCGATGACGTTCTCGCCGTTGAAATCGCAGGTGAAGCGATTGATGATCGAGCGTGGGATCACGTTGCCGTCGCTGTCCTTGCGCTGGCCGCTTTCCATCTTGTGGCTGATCAGGGTCTTGATGGTGATGACCTCACCGGCCTCGGCCGATTTGGGCACCTTGACGCGGGGTTTTACACCTTTGGCCATGTTCTAACTCCTGGAAATAAAGGGATAATGCGTGGCGATCAGCCGCCGCAGCCCCCGATTGTGACTTTGACCGGCGCGGATGTGCGGGTGAAGCTGCCGTCTTCCATCCGCGCGATGGCGATGACGTCCTGGCTCTGTGCGAGGCGGATCCGGGTGGACGCGCTGCGCGACCCGGCCAGCGGACCGAAGTTGAAGGTCCCCACGTCGGGGTTCGGGTTGCCCGTGGCCAGCAGCATGATCGACGTGGCGCCCGGGGCGCTCACCTCGACGGGGACGGTATTGCCGTTCTCGGCGATTTCCGGCGTCGTCAACTCGATGCCGCCCTCGCCTACTTCCGCGCCGCCCGTGAAGGCGGCGATGGCCTCTTCGGTGCTTGCGAAGCTTGCGCCGGGCATCGCGGCCAGAGCGGCAGCCCCCAGCCCCAGCGCCAGCGTTTCACGTCTTGTGAAGGTCATTGCATATTCTCCTGTCGTTCCTGCCCCGCAACGGGGGCGGTATCCTATTCTTTCAGCAGCATCAGGTAGGCGACGAGGTCTTCCACCTGCTGTGCGCTCAGGATCGTCTTGTCTTCGAAGCCCTTGAGGGGCCGATTGATGGTCCGCGCATTGTAAAATGCGGGCATGATCGTTCCTTCGAACACTTCCTTGGCATTCACCACGATGGCGCGCAGCTCCGCCTCGCTCCAGCGGTCGCCCACGCCATCCAGCATGGGGCCGATCTGACCGTGAAAGGCCTGTTCGGCCAAATCCTCGTTGGCGTGGCAGGCAAGACAATTGCCCAGCTTGCGGTTGGCAAAGACTTCACGCCCCTCCGCAGGATTGCCCGGCTCGCCGGTCAGCGATTGGGGTACTGCCCCATCCGTGAAGCTTACCTGCTGCGGTGAAATCGATTCCGCCGAAGCGAAACCGGCACTTGCCAGCACGGCCAGCGTGGCCATCGTTTTCAGGTACATCGCGGCTCCTCCCGTCTGTGGGTCACGTTTCCGTGCGACCCTTGTGAAAAGCCTACGGCAGCGACCGGTCCACACGCAACAACAAATTCAAACTTTTGAATGGCAGGATTTCACCTAGCTGCCAATGTTGCCGATCAGTCCGTTTTTCCGTCGTTCCGTTCCGCAACGCGTCGGGCGTGATACTGCTTGAAATCTTCCTTCCCGTCAGGGGCATAGCGCTTTTCGTTAACCCAAGTGAGCAAGTCGATCGTCGTGTCGACAGGCAGTGCACCTGGTATTGTCACCACGGCCGCCCCAGAGGCCGAAAGCCCCTCCTCCACCTCTTCGGGCAGGAACATCATGGTAGGCGTGAACTGAATTCCCCATTTCCGGGCCATGTCCTTTTCGGACAGCGACTCGCCGTCCAAATCTGTCACTTCCACATCGCCCCTCAGGTTCAGTTGTACGACGAAGAAGTTGTCTTCGATGTAGCGGGTGATCTCGGGCACGGGAAACACCTCCTCGTGCATCTTCTTGCAATAGATGCAGCCCTCCTGCTCGAATATCAGCATCAGGCGCTTGCCCTCTTCCGTGGCTTCGGCGAGGTCATCGTTCATGTCCTTGAACGTCTCGCGCATCCACGGCGTCTTGTGCAGCCCGTCGTCGCCCAGTTCAGCCGCCGCAAGGGGCAGGCCCAAGACCACAGCCATCAGTGTCATCAGTTTGCGCATGTCTTGCCTTCCTTTCCGTCAGCCGAGAGAGGTGAATGACGGGAACCACTGGATCATCGCATTCGCGATAAGCCGGATGCCGCCGGTCACGATGAGTATAGCAAAGAGGATCAGCATCACCCCCATCGCCCGTTCGACCCAGATCACCATACCACGATTCCGGGAAGCCCAGCGCAGGAAAGGCTTGGCGAAAGCCGCGGCGAGGATGAAGGGCGCCGTCATGCCGAAGCCGTAGACCGCCAGAAGTGTACCCCCGCGCCAGATGTCGCCCATGCCGCTGGCAATCATCAGGATCGCCGCGAGCGCGGGCCCGACGCAGGGCGTCCAGCCAAAGCCGAAGGCCAGCCCCATCACATAGCTTCCCCAGACGGACCCCGGCGCGCCGCCGTCGCCCAGCCGCGCTTCGCGGTAGAGCAGCGGGACCCGGATCACACCGAGAAAGTGCAGACCGAAAAGTGTCAGTATCCCGGCGGCGACCCAGGAAAGTTCTTCCATATAGCTAGAGAAGACTTTGCCGAGCGCGGTGGCCCCCATGCCCAGCAGCACGAAGATCGTCGTGACCCCCAGCGCGAAAAGCACGGAAGACAGCAGCAAGCGCCGCTGCGCGCCGGGTGCGATGGCCCCGTCCCCCCGCAGTTCGGACATGCCCAGCCCGCCCATGTAGGACAGGTAGAACGGCAGCATGGGCAACACGCAGGGGGTGAGGAAGCTGAGCAACCCGGCCAGCAGCGCGCCGATGAAGGTGATATCGAACATTCGTGGCCTTTCAGCGCGTCCGGCAGGACGCTTGAATAATTCACATATTCAAATTACGTTGAGTGTCACGCTCTCGTCAATCGGATGTACCCCCTTGGCCCGGATCCTCACCCTTTGCATGACCCTTGCGGCTGGCCTTACTGCTGCGGCATTCGTCACCCCCGCCCATGCGGCGGAACTGGTGATGGTGGATGAAAAGGGCTGCATCTACTGCGAACAGTGGAACGCGGAAATCGGCCCCATCTATCCCAAGACCGCCGAAGGCAGGTTCGCCCCCCTGCGCAAGATCGACATCGGTGACATCGACGAGGCGATCGAGCTGGACCGCCGGGTGAACTTCACCCCCACCTTTATCGTGGTGGAGGATGAGGCCGAGCTGGCCCGGATCGAAGGTTACCCCGGCCCGGACTTTTTCTGGCCCCTGCTGGACCGTATGCTGCGCGATGTGACCGACTATGCGGGAGAGGACGGATGAAACATACACTGAGGGCCATCGCGCCCTCCCGGATAGGCACCATCGCGGAGGACGGCACGTTTTGAGGAAGCCAGCACAATGACCGCATTGCCCAAGATCACGCCCGACATGTCCGAAGAGGACATGGACCGGATGCTTTCGAACGCGGTGACCGCCTCCAACTTCCTCAAGGCGATCAGCCACGAAGGCCGCCTGATGATCCTGTGCCATCTTGTGTCGGGTGAGAAATCCGTCACCGAACTCGAAGACCTTTTGTCCGCCCGGCAGGCGGCGGTGTCCCAGCAGCTGTCGCGGCTGCGGCTCGAAAGGCTGGTGGTGCCGCGCCGCGAGGGCAAGACCATTTACTACCGGCTGGCCGACGACCGCCCGCGCAAGATGCTCGAACTCGTCTACGAGCTTTTCTGCAAAGATGATTGATCTCATCGGACAACCGCTGACGGCGGCCCTCGCGGGCGCTTTCGGCGGTGTCCTGTTGGGGCTTGCCGCGCGGCTGGGCCGCTTCTGCACGCTGGGCGCCATCGAAGACGCGCTCTATGGCGGGTCGTTCCTCCGGCTGCGCATGTGGGGCATGGCCATCGGGGTCTCCATCCTCGGCACCTTCGGACTGGCGGCGCTGGGGCTGCTGCCGCTGGGTCAGACCCTCTACCTCGGTGTGACCTTCTCGGCCTCGGCCTCCATCCTTGGCGGGCTCGCCTTCGGCTACGGCATGGCGATGTCGGGCAACTGCGCCTATGGGGCGCTGGCGCGGCTGGGCGGGGGCGACCTGCGCAGCTTTGTCATCGTGCTGGTCATGGGCCTTGCCGCCTTTGCCACGCTGACGGGGCCGCTGGCCTTCCTTCGCGTCTATCTCTTCCCCCGCGCGCTCGAAACCGGGCAACCGGATGGTGTCGCCCATGCGCTGGGCGGGCTGCTGGGGCTGGGGCCGGTCGTGCCGGGGCTGGCACTCGGTCTGGCGCTCTGTGCCGCGATGCTCGCGGCACCCTCCTTTCGCGGCAATATACGTGCCGTGCTATGGTCCTGCGTCGTGGGGCTGGCGATCATGTCGGGCTGGGCGCTGACCGCCTGGATTGCCCGGACCGGCTTTGCCCCCCAGACGATCGTTTCCCACAGCTACGCGGCACCCCTGGGCGATACCCTGATGTTCGCGATGCAGGGATCGGTGCGCCCGTTAAGCTTTGGCATCGGCTCTGTCGCCGGGGTCTGGCTGGGGGCGTTCCTCGGCTCGCTCTGGCGCGGCCACTTCCGCTGGGAAGCCTGCGAGGACCCGCGCGAATTGCGCCGCCAGATACTGGGTGCGGCACTGATGGGGGTGGGCGCGGTTGTCGCCATGGGCTGTACCATCGGCCAGGGAATCTCAGCCATATCGGTGCTGTCGTTCAGCGGGCCGGTCACGCTGGCCGCCATCGGTGTGGGCGCCGCCATCGGCCTGCGCCAGTTGATCGAAGGGTTCGGTCGCGCCCCGGTCTGACCGATAGGCGGCTTGCCGTTCTCTTTCGTACCTTTCACGCAAAACTCTCGCGCTTGTCATCTGGCTGTGACAGAATCGCAGCAATTCCTGCATCGGTCCACCAGAGAGGAAAGCTGCCATGAACCGCCGAGACATCGTCAACGATCCCGCCATCGGTAACCGCGCCGAAGCCTTCGAGGCTTTCGACGACATCCCCACCAACCCGGATCTGTCGCGCACCATCGGGGATGTGATCAACGCCCGCTACGGCCGCCGCGACATGCTGAAGGGCATGTTGGGCGTTACCGCCTCCACCGCGCTCTTCGGCACATCCGCTCTGGTCGCCCCCACCCCGGCAGGTGCTGCCCCCACCAGCCGCTACGTCT
>NZ_LWGH01000388.1:0-5295 GCF_001635395.1 Sulfitobacter sp. HI0129
CTTGTCGTCGCTCCGCACGGCGGCATAGAGCCTGCGGGTGATGCCCGTCTCCGTCAGGGGGCGGGTCACGTAGTCGGATGAATATTTCACCTCCCGCACGACCCAGTCGGGCAGGACCGACACCCCCCGGTTCGACGCCACCAGCAGCAGGATCACCGCCGTCAATTCCACCTGACGGATCGCCGCCGGTTCGACCTTGGCCGGGATCAGCAACTGGCTGAAGATGTCCAGCCGGGACCGTTCCACCGGGTAGGTGATCAGCGTCTCGCCCCGGAAATCCGCCGCCTCCACGTAGGGTTTGGATGCCAGCGGGTGGGTGCTGGCCGCGACAAAGACCGGGTTGTAGTCGAACAATTCGATGAAGGTCACACCGGGCAGGTCCTCGGGATCGGAACTCACCACAAGGTCCACCTCCTCGCGCAGGAGGGCAGGCAGCGCCTCGAAGGCGAGGCCGGGGCGGATGTCCACATCCACGTCCGGCCAGGCGCGGCGGAACTGTTCCAGCACGGGGAACAGCCATTCGAAACAGGCGTGACATTCGATGGCGATATGCATCCGCCCGGTGCTGCCCGCGCGCAGGCCGGTGAATTCCGCCTGCAGCGCCTCCACCTGCGGCAGAACCTGCTGGGCGAGCTTCAGCAGCCGCTGCCCGGCGGGCGACAATTTCAGCGGTTTGGAGCGGCGCACGAAAAGCTCCACCCCCGCCTGGTCTTCCAGCCCCTTCACCTGATGGCTGAGCGCGGATTGGGTGATGTTCATCTGCTCGGCGGCCCGGGCCAGCCCGCCGGCTTCGTGAATCGCCTGTATGGTGCGCAGGTGCCGGAACTCGATATGCATATGAGGCGTTCCTCATGTTGAAGATGAGAGTTATGAATTTGTCTCACATCGCGACACATGCGACAAGTGGGGCAACAGATATCCCGCCGCCCGTCGGCCCCGTTTCAGGAATGTAGTAATGACCACGCCTCGCGTATCCTTCGAAGTTTTCCCGCCCCGTTCGGTCGATGCAGCTTTCAAGCTGTGGGATACCGCGCAGGCGCTCGCGCCGCTGGCCCCGCGGTTTTTCTCCGTCACCTATGGTGCCGGGGGCTCCACCCGGGATCTGACACAGGATTCGGCGCATGTGCTGCGGCGCACCTCCGGGCTGCCGGTGGCCGCCCATCTGACCTGCGTGGGTGCCAGCCGCGAAGAAACGCTCGACGTGGCGCGCGGCTTTACCGAAGCCGGCGTGACCGACATCGTGGCCCTGCGCGGCGACCCGGCGGACGGGGCCGATCGCTTCACCGCCCATCCGCAAGGCTTCGCCAACAGCTGTGAGCTGATCGAGGCGCTCGCCGATATGAACCAGTTCACCATCCGCGTGGGCGCCTACCCCGATTCGCACCCCGACGCCGCCGACGAGGCCGCCAATATCGAATGGCTCAAGCGCAAGTTCGACGCCGGCGCGGACGAGGCGATCACCCAGTTCTTCTTCGAGGCCGAAACCTTCCTGCGGTTCCGCGATGCCTGCGAAAAGGCGGGCATCGACAAGCCGATCACGCCGGGCATCATGCCGGTGGTGAACTGGAAATCGGCCCGGTCCTTCGCCGAACGCTGCGGCGCGCTGATCCCCGACTGGGTGCACCAGTCCTTTGACGCGGCGATCCGCGACGACCGGCACGACCTGCTGGCGACAGCGCTCTGCACCGAACTGTGCAGCGAGCTGATCGACGAAGGCGTCGACACGCTGCATTTCTATACGCTGAACCGTGCGGAACTGACGCGCAATGTCTGCCGCGCCCTGGGCGTGACCCCGCAGGTGGCGCTTTCGGACGTAGCGTAAGCGCTTGCCCCTGCCGGTGCGGCGGTCCCTACTGGCCGCCGTAACAGACAGGAGCCACCCCCGTGCGACCCATCGCGAAATCACCGGCCGACCTCGTACCGCAGTCCGAAGTGCTGAACTACAGCGGCCTCGAATTCATGCAGAAGATGGTGGACGGGACTTTCCCCGGCCCGCCCATCTCGGAAAAGATGGGCTATACCCTGCACGAGGTCGAAGAGGGCCGCGTCGTCTTTCGCGGCGCGCCCGATTTCGGCACCACCAACCCGATGGGCACCGTGCACGGCGGCTGGTACGGAACGCTGCTGGATTCCGCCATGGCCTGCGCCGTCATGACGAAAGTGCCGCGCGGCAGCGTCTATACGACGCTGGAATACAAGATCAACATCCTGCGCTCCATCCCGCTGGGCATGCAGATCGACAGCATCGGGGTGATCGACCACGTGGGCCGGTCCACCGGCATCGCCCATGGCGAGATCAGGGGCGTGGAGGACGGCAAGCTTTATGCCACGGGGTCAACGACCTGTATCGTGATGAAACTGGGCTGAGGAAAAGGCGCGTCAGCCCTTGGCGACCTTGCGGGGAAGGCGCATTCCCGGCAGCCGCCACGCGCCTTCGGCTTCGGCGGCGCGCTCGGTCACGCTGGGGTGGATATGCTCCGACGGGTCGAGCGCGTGCTTGCGCCGCCGCCGGGTGACGAAAACCCGGCCATAGCCCCGCCATGTGCCCACCGAAGGCGCGTGCGGATCCTGCGGGAACCGTTCGCGCCAGCCTTCGGGCAGGGGCAGCCCGGTCTCCTCGGCCTTTTCCAGCATCCAGACCAGCGGGATGTTGGACAGCGGGCGCGCGGCTTCGAACCCGCCCAGTTGGCCGCCCACATCGCCATGGGTGCCGGGGAACCACATCTGCTCCACCCGGCCTTCGAAATCGGGGTCCGAGCGCCAGAGGATCGGCGCATAGGCCATGCGCGTCTCGTCGAGTGCCAGCGCGTGAAACCCGTTTTTCACGATACTGCTGAGGTCGTGGTTGTGGAAGGAATGGTGCCGCTCGCTCAGCCGCCAGAGGACCGGCGCGTTGATGCCCAGCGATTTCACCGTGTCCCATGCGCCGATCATCTCGATCGTGACGTCCTTCTGACAGAGGGCCCGGCTGAAGGCGCGGGTTGTCTCGGGCCGGGTACGGCCTTCGTAATGGCGGTAAACCTCGCGGATATTGCGCTCCGTCGCCTCCTCCGGGCGCAGCAGGCCCACCCGGTCGATCACCCCGGCAAGCGAGCGTACCGCGTAGGCCCCGCGCGAATAGCCGAAGAAGAACACCCGGTCGCCGGGCCGGTAGCGCGATGCCAGGTAGCCATAGGCGCGGCGGATCTGCCGGTTGATGCCGCGCCCCATGATCACGTCGCGGGTGCTGCGCCAGTCCTGCCACTGCAGGCCGGGTTCGTAGTAGATGGACAGGGCGCTGCCCATTTCGCGCATCAGCTTGTAGGACAGGCCCACGTTGGTCTCCGCCCCCTCTACAAGGGACGACATCGTCCCGTCGAGGATCACGACATGGGTGACAGCCCCCCGGCGCGGTCCGAAATCGGAGGCCGGGCGCCGCCAGAAGCGCCCGAAGAGACGGGCAAACCAGTTCCTATTCTGCCGCGATGGCGCCACCGTTCAACAGCTCCCATACCTTGTGCGGCGTGAAGGGCATGTCCGCCTGTCTCACGCCACGTTCCCAGAGCGCATCCTGCACCGCGTTCGACACGGCTGCCAGTGCTCCGACCGTTCCTGCCTCGCCACATCCTTTCATGCCCATGATATTGGCCGTGGATGGGACGGGTTCAGATGTAAACGAAATTCCCGGCAAATCTATGGCGCGCGGCATGGCGTAATCCATGAAGGACGCCGTAAGCAGCTGGCCGTCCGCG
The DNA here is from genome assembly GCF_001635395.1 of Sulfitobacter sp. HI0129. Lineage (NCBI taxonomy): Bacteria > Pseudomonadati > Pseudomonadota > Alphaproteobacteria > Rhodobacterales > Roseobacteraceae > Sulfitobacter > Sulfitobacter sp. HI0129. The sequence continues at coordinate 3,732 of NZ_LWGH01000388.1, forward strand.
TCATAGACCACATGTTCCTGCAATGCCTGCCCGATTCCCTGCGCCACACCGCCATGCACCTGCCCTTCGGCCAGCATCGGGTTGATGAGGTTTCCGAAATCATCGACCACGGTGTAGCTGTCGACCGTCACGACGCCGGTGGCGGGGTCCACGACCACCTCGGCCACATGGGCGCCGTTGGGATAGCTGCGCGCTTCCAGCTTGGCGCGTTCGTGATGGCGCAGCAGATCGTCGCGGCCCTTTTCACGGGCCATGCGCGCGACCTCCAGCATGGTGGGGGAGACGTTGGAGCCTTCGGCGCGGAAGCGTTCGTCATCGAAGCGGATCGCATCTTCCGGCACATCGAGCTCTTCGGCGAGGAAGGCGGTGAAGGCCGCCGTCATCTTCGCGACGGTCGCCAGCGTGGCGTTGTTCTGCACGGTGACGGAGCGTGAGCCGCCGGTGCCGCCCCCCTGCGCGATCAGGTCGCTGTCCCCTTGGACGACGGTGATGCGGTCGGCGGGAATGCCCGTCTGATCGCTGAGAAACTGGGCATAGACGGTTTCATGGCCCTGCCCGTTGCTCTGGGTGCCCACGAGGATCGTCGCGGTGTCGTCCTCGTTGAAGACGACCTGCGCGCCCTCGCTGGGATCGCCGAGGATGCTTTCGATGTAATAGCAAAGCCCCTGCCCGCGCAGCAGGCCCCGCTCCGCATCCGCCGCGCGCCGGGCGGCAAAGCCGTCCCGGTCCGCCTTTTCGGCGGCGCGGTCCAGCACGCGGGCGAATTCGCCGACGTCGTAGGTTTCGCCCGTGGCGCTTTTGTAGGGGAATTTATCCGGCGCGATGAAGTTGATGCGCCGCAGCTCCCACGGGTCCACGCCCAGTTCGCGCGCGGCCCGGTCCATCAGCCGTTCCAGCACATAGATCGCTTCGGGCCGGCCCGCGCCGCGATAGGCATCCACCTGCACCGTGTTGGTATAATAGCCCTCAACCTGCAGCCATGTGGTCTGCACATCATAGACGCCCATCAGCACGCGGCTGAAGAGGTTGGTCTGGATCGCCTGACCGAATTGCGAGTTATAGGCGCCGAGGTTGCAGCGCGACCGGACCCGGTAGGCGGTCATCCGGTTGTTTTCGTCAAAGGCCAGTTCCGCCAGCGACACGAGGTCGCGCCCGCCGTTGTCGCTCAGCATCGCTTCTGTCCGGTCCGACATCCAGCGCACCGGTCGCCCGGTCAGGCGCGCGGCCTGCGCCACGCTGAAATATTCAGGGTAGGCCATGGCCTTCATGCCAAAGCCGCCGCCCACGTCCGGGTTGGTCACGCGCACATCGTCACCTTCCAGCCCGAAAGCCTTCACGAGGTTGTCCTTGTGCACCCAGACACCCTGCCCGTTGTTGGCGACATGGAGCTTTCCGTCGGTCCATTCGGCATAGCAGCCGCGCGGTTCGAGCGAGTTCACGATGATCCGGTTGTCCGCGATTTCCAGCGACACGCTGCGCGCGGCCGCGTCAAAGGCCGCCTGCGTCGCCTCTTCGTCGCCCAGCCCCCAGTCAAAGGCGCGGTTGTCGGGCGCTTCGTCGTGCA
>NZ_LWGH01000389.1:0-9144 GCF_001635395.1 Sulfitobacter sp. HI0129
CCCGAAATCGGGTGCGGCGGTATCCTGCCCGGCTTCGATGATGCCACGACGGATCGCGCGGGTACGGGTGAAGTAATCGAACAGATGTTCCCCGTCGCCCTGACGGATGGCGCGCTGCAAAGCGAAGAGTTCTTCGGTAAACCGTCCGAGAATTTCCAAGGTCGCCTCCTTGTTGGTCAGGAAAACATCCCGCCACATGGTTGGATCGCTGGCGGCGATGCGGGTGAAATCCCTGAAGCCGGCCGCGGAATATTTCACGACTTCACTGTCGGTCACGCGGCGCAGATCGTCGGCCACGCCGACCATCGTATAGGCGATGAGATGCGGCGCATGACTGGTGACAGCCAATACCAGATCGTGATGCTCTGCGTCCATCTCCTCAACATTGGCACCGATGCCTTCCCACAGACGGCGCAGGCGGGCGACCGCTTCCGGGTCCGTTCCTTCGACGGGCACGAGCAGGCACCAGCGGTTGTCGAAGAGTTCCGCAAATCCGCTTCGGGGGCCGGAATGTTCCGTGCCTGCAAGGGGATGGCCGGGAATGAAGTGGACGCCTTCGGGCAGATGGGGAGCGACTTGTGCTATGACATCCGCCTTGACGGAACCGACATCCGTCACCGTTACACCCGGCGACAGCATCGGCGCGATTTCGCCGGCCACTGCCCCCATGACGCCCACGGGAACGCAGAGCACGACCAGATCGGCGCCCTCGACCGCTTCGGCCAAGGTATCGCAGACCCGGTCGCAGAGGCCGATCTCTCGCGCGGTGGCGCGGGTCTCCGCGCTGCGGGCGTAGCCCGTCACCTCGCCTGCGAGGTTACCGCGCTTCATCGCCCAGTACATCGACGAGGCGATGAGCCCCAGGCCGATGAGTGCGACCCTGTCATAAACCTGGCTCATGCGCCCGCCTCCCGCCAGCGGGTCAATGCGTCGATCACCCGACCGGTCTGCTCCGCGTTGCCCACTGTGATCCGCAACCCCTCGGGAAAGCCGTAGCCCCCCACCGCGCGGACAAGGATGCCTTCACCCTGCAATGCGGTATCGGCAGCCTCCGCCTCCGCCGCATCGGCGAAGCGCGCGAGGACGAAGTTCGTCCGGCTTTCGTCACAGGCGATGCCCAGCCGATGGAGCGCGGATGTCAGTCGCGCCCGCTGTTCACGGTTCAGCGCGGCGCAGTCGCGGCACCACCGGGGATCGCGGAGAGCGGCCTCAGCCGCGGACATCTGCAGTTCTGACAGGTTGAAGGGCTGGCGCAGGCGGGTCAGCACCTCGATGATGTCGTGGCAGGCGTAGCCCCACCCGATGCGCAGGCCGCCGAGGCCGTATATCTTGGAAAACGTCCGCGTCATCAGGACGTTAGGCCGCTCGGTGGCCAGTGCCGCGCCCCCGTCGTAGCCTTCCGCATATTCCGCATAGGCAGCGTCGATTACGAGGATCACCCGCTCTGGCAGGCTGTCGGCGAGCCTTTGCAGGTCTGCATCGGGCAGCAGCGTGCCGGTAGGATTGCCGGGGTTGGTCAGCAGCACGATGCGGGTGCGCTCCGTCACCGCGTCAAGGATGGCGTCAATGTCCACCACCCTGTCCGCCTCGGGCACCACCACGGGGGTAGCGCCGGCCATGTGGGTCAGGACCGGGTACATGGAAAAGCCGTGCGCGGTATGGATGATCTCGTCCCCCGGGCCGGCGTAGGCCTGGGTTACGAACTGCAGTACCTCGTCAGAGCCCACGCCGCAGATGATGCGATCGGGATCAAGGCCATGAACCTCGCCGATGGCGTGGCGGAGGGCGGCGTGATCGGTGGACGGGTAGAGATGCACCTGCCCGGCGGCCTCAACGATGGCCTGTCGTGCCGCGCGCGGCACGCCAAGCGGGTTCTCATTCGAGGACAGCTTCAGGACTTCGTCGCGCCCCGCGATCTTCGACTTGCCGCCCTGATAGAGGGCGATCTGCATGATGCCGGGTTGCGGCCTGTGTAGCGTCATGGGCGATGTTCCTTTGCAGGAGCTGTTTAGAGCGCCGCAGGGGGCAAGTGAAGATGCGGTGTGACGCCGCAGCGGGCCATGCCCGGCGGCGTCACCGCAATCAGAAGTCCGTATCCACGGCCCGCCGCCCCCGTGTGCCGCGAACCATGGCCCTGCACTAGCTCGCCAGCACGTTGCGGAAGAGCCAGGGATCGCTTTCGTCGATATCCTCGGGGAAAAGCTCCCAGCGGTTCTGCAGAGGCGTCCAATCGGTGTAATGCGCCTCCACCGGGCCGAGGTAGGGCCGCTGCACGTCGAGGCAGCGCGCGTGATCCATCTCATCCGTCTCGACGATACCGGCCTGTGGGTTCTCCAGCGCCCAGACCATCCCGGCCAACACCGCCGAGCTGACCTGCAGCCCGGTCGCGTTCTGATAGGGGGCAAGCTCGATCGCCTCTGCGTTGGACAGGCGAGAGCCGTACCAGAGCGCGTTCTTTTCGTGCCCGCAGAGCAGCACACCCAATTCGTCGATGCCTTCGGAAATCTCATCGGGTTCCATGATGTGATGCTTGGTCTGGGTCACGCCGGAGCCGAACATCTCATGCAGGGAAAGCACCGCGTCATCCGATGGATGATAGGCATAGTGACAGGTCGGGCGATAGTCGGGCGCGCCGGGATCGCCCAGCGTGTAATAGTCGCTGATCGATACCGCCTCGTTATGCGTCACGAGAAAGCCGAACTGCGGCCCCGGCGTGGGGCACCAGGTGTGGACCCGCGTGATCGCACCGGGCCGTTCCAGCCAGATCGCCGCCTGACAGCCCGTATCGTAAGAGTGACCGTTTTCGGGGAACCATGTTTCGTGCGTGCCCCAGCCCAGTTCGGCAGGCTGGAACCCTTCGGAAATGAAGCCTTCGACCGACCAGGTATTGACGAAGGTGCCGCGCGGGCGCGGGATGCGGCGCGCCTGCGTGTCGCGCTCCGCGATATGCACGCCCTTGACGCCGAGCGACTGCATCAGCTTTCCCCAGCCTTCGCGGTTCTCGGGCGCGGCGGTTTCCTTGCCGGTATCGCGGGCGAGGGTCAGCAGCGCTTCCTTGACGAACCATGACACCATCCCGGGGTTCGCCCCGCAGCAGGAGACCGCCGTCGTCCCGCCGGGGTTCGCGGCCTTTTCGTCGCGGACCTTCTGACGCAAGGCGTAATTCGTACGCTCGGCGTTATTCTCCGTCTCGAAGTAGAACCCGTCCCACGGCTCCACCACCGTATCGATATAGAGAACACCCATCTCGCGGCAGAGCTTCATGATATCGAGCGAAGAGGTATCGACGCTGAGGTTTACGCAGAAGCCTTTCCCGTCAGGAAAGAGGCCCCGCAGAACGTCGCGATAATTGTCGCGCGTGATGGCGATCTGCTCGTGGCGGATCTTGCGCTGGCTCAGGAAGGTATGCACCGAGGCGTCGGGCTCCACAACCACCAGCTTGTCGGCATCATACTCAAAGTGGCGTTCGATCAGCGGCAGCGTGCCCTTTCCGATGGAACCGAAGCCGATGATGACGATGGGGCCGTCGATACGACCGTAAACGGGATAGTTGGACATGGCGCTCTCCGCTGGATTTTGCGGGGGCATAAGGGATTCGGACCGGTATTGGAATAACCAAGGCCCCGGAACGCGAAGGGCCGCCCCATGGGCGGCCCTTGCAGAAACGGATGGATAAGGCGCGGCCGCAGCCGCTGCCCGTATCAGTTCTTGGCGTAGAATTCGACGACGAGGTTCGGTTCCATGACCACCGGGTAGGGAACGTCGCCCAGGGCCGGGGTGCGCACGAATGTGGCTGTCATCTTGGAATGGTCGGCTTCGATGTAATCGGGCACGTCACGCTCGGGCAGCTGGGTGGCTTCGAGAAGTGCTACCATCTGCTTGGACCGGTCGCGGACCTCGATCACGTCGCCTTCCTTCACGCGGTAGGAGGGGATGTTCACCTTCTTGCCGTTCACACGGACATGGCCGTGGTTCACGAACTGGCGCGCGGCAAAGACGGTGGAGACGAACTTCGCGCGGTAGACCACGGCGTCAAGGCGGCGCTCCAGCAGGCCGATCAGGTTTTCACCGGTATCGCCCTTCACACGCTCGGCTTCGCCATAGATGCGGCGGAATTGCTTTTCGGTCAGGTCGCCGTAGTAGCCCTTGAGCTTCTGCTTGGCGCGCAGCTGGATGCCGAAATCGGAAATCTTCGCCTTGCGGCGCTGGCCGTGCTGGCCGGGGCCGTATTCGCGGCGGTTCACCGGAGATTTCGGACGGCCCCAGATGTTTTCGCCCATGCGGCGATCGAGTTTGTGCTTGGCAGACGTGCGTTTTGTCACGGCTGATCTCCTTTACTGTTATAAAGGGCGTTGTCCTCTGGGCGAACCCCGACAGGCATCCCCTTGCGGGGGCCACCAACACCAACGAAGCCGCGCTTATACGCGGGACCGGGGCGGTGTCAACACTGTGACAACCTACGATGCAAAGCATTCGACAATATGAAGGGTATGACGGCAAATGACGCAAACGGATTATAGGGACATTTCCCAGCAGTATGCTCAAGGTGCAATCAAAGCGATTATTTTGGTAAACGGTGGAGCCGCCGTCGCTGTCTTAAGCCAAGTTAGCCCTACACATTCGGACTTTTCGACTAAATCAGTCGGCTACGCTTTGGTAGCATTTGTTTTTGGGGTTGCGATCGGTTGTACTTGCTGGCTCGTAGGATTTCTCTCGACCCGTTATGTCGATCGAACGCTACGGGGAGACGAGCCCAATTATGATAAAGCAAATTTTTGGATGCACGTAGGAGAGCTGCTTATCATATCTGGGGTCGCTGCATTTCTAACGGGAACCTTGATCTTGGCCTGCAATTTGCTTTCGCTCGAATTGTAGACTCCCTCATTGACCCAAACATAGAGCTGACATCACATTGAAGCTCTAGCCCCTCTTGCCTGCCTCTCCCATGCACGCCACCGGCCCGTGACGGTGACAGGTCACCACATGGTCGTTCACCAGCCCGCAGGCCTCCATCCAGGCATAGACGATGGTGGGACCACAGAACCGGAACCCGGCTTTCTTCAGATCCCGCGATACCTGTTCGGACAGCGGAGTCGACGGCGGCACCTCGGCCTGCGTGCAATAGCGCGGTTGCAGCGGCTCCCCATCGACATAGCGCCACATGAAAGTGTCGAACCCCTCGCCTGCCTCGATCCGCTGCCAGGCGCGGGCGTTGCCGATCGCGGCCTCGATCTTGCCGCGATGGCGGACGATGCCGGGGTCCGCCAGCAGGCGCTGGACGTCAGGCTCCCCCCATTCGGCGATACGGTGGGGATCGAACCCTTCGAAGGCGCGGCGGAAGTTTTCACGCTTCTTCAGGATCGTGATCCAGCTCAGCCCGGCCTGAAAGCCATCCAGTATCAGCTTTTCCCAAAGCGCGCGGCTGTCCCATTCCGGCACGCCCCATTCAGTGTCGTGATACTCCAGATAGATCGGGTCCGGCCCGGCCCAGTCGCATCGATGCATGTCGCCACCCTTTCCGAACCGTCCCGCGTTAAACTCGTGTTGAGACTCATGCCCCACATTCGCGCATGAAACCAGCGAAAGGAGGCGGCGATGCAGGAAGGGAAGGCAGACATTCATGACATCCCGGCCGAGTTTCGGACCCCGCTTGACTATGCCGTGACCCGGCAGGCGGATGACATCTCCGCCACCGTCAAAGCCGCCTTGCGCCATGACGAAACGATGCTGGCGTTCCAGCCGGTCTATCCGGTTTCGGGTGGGGAAACGCCCGTCCTCTACGAAGGATTGAGCCGCATCCTCGACCCTGCGGGGCGCGAAATCGTGGCGCGTGAATACATCTCTCTGCTGAGCCGCACCACCACCGAGCGAGAAATCGACGTGGCCAGCCTGCGGATCGGGCTGAAGGCGCTGCGCCTCGTGCCCAAGCTGCATCTGTCGATAAACATGTCCGCCCGCTCCATCGGTTATGGCCGCTGGGCGAATATGCTGATGCATGAACTGAAGGCGACCCCCGGCCTGGGCCGCCGGCTTGTGCTGGAGCTGGGGGAGACTTCGGTGACGGAATTGCCCGAACTGGTGAGCGATCTGATGCGGGCGGCACGGCCCTTTGGCGTGCGCTTCGCGCTGGATGACTTCGGCGCGGGCCCCATGGCGCTGCGGCGGTTGCGCGATTTCACCTTCGACATCTTCAAGATCGACGGCCAGTTCGTCCGGGGCCTTGCCACGCGGGAGGAGAACCGCAGGCTTGTCCGCTCTCTCATCTCCATCGCGGAGGAATTCGGCGGCACGACGATCGCCCAATCGGTCGAAAACCATCAGGATGCGAAGCTGCTGCGCAAGATGGGCGTCCCCTATGCGCAGGGCTACTATTATTGCGCGCCGACGCTCTTTCCCGAATGGCTGCCCGCGTCGATCAATCAGGCGGGTCAACGTCGGCGCTAGCGTCGCAACGGAACGCCGCCTGCTTCCTTTTGGCCTTGTTGCCGCGATGCAGCAGATGCGGTATGTCCAGAGCAGAAGGTGGGGGAGTCGGAGCCGGTCGCAGGGAGTGGCCGGAACGTGAAGTCCTCTGCCATAGGTAGAGGAAAATCACCCATGACCAATGTCGTCATCGCATCCGCCGCCCGCACGCCCGTGGGCAGTTTCGGCGGTTCCTTTTCAACCGTCCCGGCCCATGACCTTGGCACCGCAGTGCTCAAGGAGCTGGTGGCACGCGCAGGCGTGGACGCGTCGGAAGTTTCCGAAACCATCCTCGGGCAGGTGCTGACGGCGGCGCAGGGCCAGAACCCCGCGCGGCAGGCGCATATCAACGCAGGCTTCCCGAAAGAAGCCGCCGCGTGGTCGATCAATCAGGTTTGCGGCTCCGGCCTGCGGGCGGTGGCACTGGCCGCGCAGCACATTCAGTTGGGTGACGCGAATATCATCGCCGCGGGTGGTCAGGAAAACATGACCCTGGCCCCCCATGCGCAGAACCTGCGCGCGGGCCAGAAGATGGGCGACATGCAGCTTATCGATACGATGATCAAGGACGGCCTGTGGGACGCCTTCAATGGCTACCACATGGGCCAGACCGCCGAGAACGTCGCCGAGAAGTGGCAGATCAGCCGCGACCAGCAGGACGAATTCGCCGTAAGCTCGCAGAACAAGGCTGAAGCCGCCCAGAAGGCCGGCAAGTTCCAGGATGAGATCGTCGCCTACACCGTCAAGACCCGGAAAGGCGACGTCGTCGTCGATCAGGACGAATACATCCGGCACGGCGCAACCATGGAAGCGATGCAGAAACTGCGCCCCGCCTTTACCAAGGACGGCTCCGTCACCGCGGCGAACGCATCGGGCCTGAATGACGGTGCTGCAGGTGCGCTGCTGATGTCGGCGGAAGAAGCCGAAAAGCGCGGGATCGAGCCGTTGGCACGGATTGCATCCTATGCAACCGCCGGTCTCGATCCGTCCATCATGGGCGTGGGCCCGATCTATGCTTCGCGCAAGGCGCTTGAAAAAGCCGGCTGGAAGGCCGAGGATCTGGACCTTGTCGAAGCCAACGAAGCCTTCGCCGCGCAGGCCTGTGCGGTGAACAAGGACATGGGCTGGGACCCGGCAATCGTGAACGTGAACGGCGGTGCCATCGCCATCGGTCACCCCATCGGTGCATCGGGCGCGCGCATTCTCAACACCCTGCTCTTTGAAATGAAGCGCCGTGACGCGAAGAAAGGGCTCGCGACGCTGTGTATCGGCGGCGGTATGGGTGTTGCCATGTGCATCGAGCGCCCCTAAAAACAATTGGGCGCGCAATATAATTGCGCGCCCAATTGACGGGTCGAAATAACATTACCTTGAGGGAGGATAAACCATGTCGCGTATCGCTTTGGTCACAGGGGGCAGCCGGGGCATCGGTGCCGCCATTTCGCGGGAACTGAAAGAGGCGGGATATACCGTTGCGGCCACCTATGCCGGCAACGACGACGCCGCCGCCAAATTCACGGATGAAACCGGCATCAAGACCTACAAGTGGAACGTGGCCGACTACGACGATTCCAAGGCCGGAATTGAAAAGGTCGAATCCGAACTCGGCCCGATCGAGATTGTCGTGGCGAACGCCGGCATCACCCGTGATGCGCCGTTCCACAAGATGACGCCCGAGCAGTGGAAAGAGGTGATCGACACCAACCTGACCGGCGTCTTCAACACGATCCACCCGGTCTGGCCCGGCATGCGGGAACGCAAGTTCGGCCGGATCGTCGTTATCTCTTCGATCAACGGGCAAAAGGGTCAGTTCGCGCAAGTGAACTACGCCGCGACCAAGGCGGGCGATCTGGGCATCGTGAAATCGCTCGCACAGGAAGGTGCGCGGGCGAATATCACCGCGAACGCGATCTGCCCCGGCTACATCGGAACCGATATGGTCATGGCGGTGCCTGAAAAGGTACGTGAATCGATCATCGCGCAGATCCCGGCAGGTCGGCTTGGCGAACCGGAGGAAATCGCGCGGGCCGTGAAATTCCTCGTGGCGGATGAGGCTGGCTTCATCAACGGCTCCACCATTTCGGCCAACGGGGCGCAGTTCTTCGTCTGAATGCACGGAACATTCAAACGCAAAGGCCGGACCATTTGGTCCGGCCTTTCGCTTTTGTGGCCTGCCTTATCGGGCGGTACGATGAAACACCCGATTCCAGAAGGTGGCGATGGCCTGCGCGCGGGCCGCATGTGCCTTTTCGAAGGCGTTGCGCGCGTCGGTGTTTGTTGTCGCTTCGATCATGGTTTCTACCTTTCGCATTGGTACATCTTGTCTGTGAGACATATGCGCCCTGAGGGGCCAGCCTACAAACGAGACTTTTCAGGCGTTCAGAAAAGATATACTTAACTGATATGTCCGATCGGCTGCCCCCTCTTACTGCCTTGCGCGCCTTCGACGCGGCGGCGCGCCATATGTCCTTTGCCAAGGCGGCGGATGAGCTGAACGTGACGCCCGCCGCGCTCAGCTTTCAGATCAAGTCGCTCGAAGAGCATCTGGGCGCGCCCCTGTTTCGCAGGCTCAACCGCGCCGTGGCCCTGACGGACGCGGGGCGGACGCTGGCACCGGGGACAGAGGACGGTTTTCGCATCCTGTCGGAAGCATGGCGCGCCACCCGGCGGTTGCAGGATGAC
>NZ_LWGH01000390.1:0-8162 GCF_001635395.1 Sulfitobacter sp. HI0129
GCAGGCCGAAGCTGACGCCGACCAGATAGGTCGCGGGGATGGCCAGTAGCGCCTCCCAGTTCCGCCGCACCGCAACCTCGGCGAAAATCCACAGGGTGAGCGCGATCGCGGCAATGGTCAGGTCCCAGACAAGGCCGCTGGTCGCGGCATTGGCGTGCCATGCTTCGATCATCGGGGCCAGCGCGAAGCCTTCGGCGCGGAACCACTGTATGAAATACCACATGGGGTGGATCGCGCCCCAGATCGCGAGGGCGAGGTAGGCCATCCGCAGCGGAGAGGGCATCAGAAGCGCCTCACCACCCCGACGGAGACATCCCCCGACAGGTGCACTCCCGGCTCCGTCGTGCTGGGCATCTGCTGGGGGGATGATGTCTGCTGCGGCGCGACACCGCTGCGGGGTTCAGATCTGTCCGCGCCACAGCCGGACAACGCTACCAAGAGAATTCCGAGGCAGGCGGTTGCCTTCACAGTCCCAGGCCCAGCGACAGGCTCAAGGGGCCGCGCGTGACCCCGAGGTTCGTGCTCACATAGGTTCCGGAGCTCGACAGGGTGATCTGGCTTTGTGCCGTGGGGCGGACAGGCTCGCCATCCGCACCGCAGGCCGCCAGTATGGGCAAAGCCGACAGCGCCAACAAAAGCCTCAGGGGGGTCATGACAGTATCTCCTTCCAGCGGGCGATCTGACGCCGCACCTGCTCCGGTGCGGTTCCCCCATAGGACATACGCGAATTCACGGAATTTTCCACGCCCAAGACACCGAAGACATCGTCGGTAATGTCGGCATGGGCGGATTTCATCTGATCCAGCGTCAGATCCGGCAGGTCGCAGCCCTGCTTTTCGGCAAGCGCCACCAGCGAGCCGGTGACGTGATGGGCATCGCGGAACGGCAGGCCCGCCACCCGGACGAGCCAATCCGCAAGGTCCGTCGCGGTGGAGAACCCGGCCCCCGCCGCACCGGCGAGCGCGGTTCGGTTGGCGGTCATGTCGCGCACCATTCCTTCCATCGCAGCGAGCGCCAGCATCAGGTTGTCGGCGGCGTCAAAGACCTGTTCCTTGTCTTCCTGCATGTCCTTCGAATAGGCCAGCGGCAGGCCCTTCATCACCATCATCAGCGCGGTGTTCGCACCGAAGATCCTTGCCACCTTTGCCCGGATCAACTCCGCCGCGTCGGGGTTCTTCTTCTGCGGCATGATCGACGAGCCGGTCGAGAACCGGTCCGACAAAGTCACGAACCGAAACTGCGCCGAGGACCAGATCACCAGCTCTTCAGCGAAGCGGCTGAGGTGCATCGCGCAGATGCTGGCGGCGCCAAGGAATTCCAGCGCGAAGTCACGGTCGCTGACGGCGTCCAGCGAATTGGCCGCCGGCCGGTCGAAACCGAGCGCCTCTGCCGTCATCTCCCGGTCGATGGGAAAGGAGGTGCCGGCAAGCGCCGCGGCCCCCAGCGGGCTTTCGTTCATCCGCGCACGGGCATCGCGCATGCGGCCCAGATCGCGCCCGAACATTTCCACATAGGCCATCATGTGATGACCCCATGTCACCGGCTGCGCGGTCTGCAGATGGGTGAAACCGGGCATGACCCAATCGGCCCCCGCCTCCGCCTGCCCCAGCAGCGCATCGATCAACGCGAGCAGACCGCTTTCGGCGGCATCCAGTTGATCGCGCACCCAAAGCTTGAAATCCGTGGCGACCTGATCGTTGCGCGACCGGCCCGTGTGCAGGCGGCCCGCCGCATCGCCGATCAGCTCCTTGAGGCGGGATTCCACGTTCATGTGAATGTCTTCGAGGGCAGCGGAAAAGGTGAAACGCCCTTCCTCGATCTCTGACAAGATCGTGAGAAGCCCTTCCCGAATGTCCTTTGCATCCTTATCACTCAGGATACCCGTGGCCGCCAGCATGGCGGCATGGGCCCGCGACCCGGCAATGTCCTGTGCGGCCATCCGCTTGTCGAAACCGATCGAGGCGTTGATCGCCTCCATGATCGCGTCCGGCCCGGCGGCGAAACGGCCACCCCACATCTTGTTCGAGGTCGTATCGGTCATTTGGCACCCTTGGAGGGAAGTATGAGGAAAACGGTTCTGGGCTTCGTGTATACGGCCCTCGTTCTGGGTGCAAACGCAGCCTTCGCCGATACCGATGAGGCCGCGCTGCTGGCCCTGCGCGACGGCGACATGAAGAAACTGATGATCCACGATGCGCCCAAGGCCACGTCGAACGCCAGTTTCCAACTGGCCGATGGCGCGGGGGAGGCCACGCTGGCGGATTATCAAGGCAAATACATCCTGCTGAATTTCTGGGCCACGTGGTGTGCGCCCTGCCGCAAGGAAATGCCGCAGCTCGAAGCATTGCAGAAGGAATTCGGCGGCGATGAGTTCGAAGTGCTGACGATCGCCACGGGGCGCAACACGCCCGAGGGGATCAAGCGTTTCTTCGAAGAGGCAGGGGTCGAATCCCTGCCCCGCCATCAGGATCCCCGGCAGGCGCTCGCCAGCCAGATGGGTGTTTTCGGTCTGCCGATCACAATCCTGATCGACCCCGAGGGACGAGAGATCGCCCGGCTGCGCGGGGATGCGAAATGGTACAGCGACAGCGCCCGCGCCATCGTGCGTGAACTGGTTGGCGCCGAAAGCTGATCCGCAACGCTAGCGGTAGATCGCGCGCAGCATGCGCAGGTCGAGCCGTTTGCCCGTGCCTTCATGGATGAACCAGCCGCGTTTGATCCACCCCATGCGGTCCAGTTTTGCCATGCCTTCCAGACGCAGGCCCCCGGGCCCTTCGATCACATAGGTGAAGCCGCCGAGGATCGGCGTGGTGATGCGCCGCCGCTGTTCCCGCCTTCCGTCCGGGGCGATGCGGGTATAGGTGCATTCGCCCACGGTACGCATGCAGCGATGCGGCTCGAACCGGGTGACGGCCCCGTCTGAATCGACCTGACGGACGATCTGGCCCCGGTCGTCGAGAAACAGGCTGCCAAGGCTTTCGCCCGTCCGCGTCCGACCGGCGAAACTGCGCAGCTCCCACAATCCGTCATGGCGGCCTTCGTGCACATGGGTAAAGACCTCGCCCGCCGAATTGGCGATTGTCACGACCGATCCGATGCCGATCTTCGCCATGTGCATGGCGATGTCGCTTTCCCCCTGCCCCGGTTCGACCGCCCCGGCGATACCGCCCCAGCAGATGAGCACCAATGCAATCAGCCCGCGCCAACCGGGGCGAACCCGTCCGGCGCGGGCCGAAGCCGTCATGCGACCGCGTGGCTGAGGATCGCCGCCTCTGACGTCGACAGGTTGCGCCGGGCAAAGCTGCCATAGGTATGCGGATCGAACTCCAGCTGCGGATGTTCGGCCAAAAGGCGGCTGCGGTCGTCCGCGCCCAGCACGCTGAGCGCCGCGTTCGCGGGGTGGAAGCTTTCCGTCTCCATCCCGTTGGCCCAGAGCACCTGATGCTCTTCGAAGAGCAGGTGGATATAGGTCACCTCGCGCACCTTGAGATCGACGGTGACGTTGACCCCGTCGATCAGGTCCTTCGCGGCGACGAGGACTTCGTCGGTATTGAAGAGATCCATCGCTTCGGGGCCGGTAAAGACGATGCGATGTTCGGGCGACACCAGCAGGTCGTCATCGGGGCATGTATCGCCGAAGGTCCCGGCGCGCAGCCGCACGGGCCGCAGACGCGGCAGCGCGAAAAGTCGCGCACCGCTCATCCGGCGGCCACCGACCCATTGCACGGGCTGCGCACCGTTGTCCTTGGTCTGTACCAGATCCCCGGCGCGGACATCTTCGATCGCGATGGTGCCCGAGGCCGTGCGGATGCGCGTGCCGGGGGTGAAGCAGATCACGCCGCCGTCCCCCTGCCACTGCGTTTCATTGCGCAGCGCACCCAGCGAATGATGCACCACCCAGAGATCGCAGTTGCGCGGCGGCAGCTCATCCAGAAACATCAGCAGCGGGCGGTTGCCCTTGCCGAGTTCGATGATGGTGACCGTGAAACTCTGCGCCCCGTCGGTGACAACAAAGCTGTTGTCCATCAGCGGGGTGCTGTCCTTGTCGAAGATCGCCTTGGGCACTGTCGGCAGATCTTCTTCGAGTGCCGCGCCCACAAGGCGATGCACCATGCGTGCCGCCCGCTTGCGTAAATTTTCCGCACCGTCTGCCTGATCCAGTCGCAAAACATCCGACGGTCCATCCACCCGAATGGCGTCTCCGCGCCATGCCCACGCCGCGCCAACGTTGAGGTTGTGCAAGGGTGCGGCATCCAGACCGTCAATTTCAGTTTGCGACCAGCTGATGACAAACGTGCCCCGAAAGCCCGTTTTCATATGCTGTTGCCTGCCTCAGAGTGTTTTTATTGAGGCGAACCTAGCAGGCACAATTGAAATGGGAAAGTTCAATTTCGACGATTCATCAATGTGTTGCAATTTAAGGTTAACGCAACTTCCGCGCGTGGGTATTTAGGTAAGGAACGCCCTGTAACCTATTGTTCAGAAATCGAGATTTATCGAAAGCGACCCTACGACCTGATCGTCGGATTGCCGTTCGAACTCTTTTCCGAGCCAGGTCAGACCATAGAAGGCCGAAGCCCGTTCGCCCTGCCAGTGAACGCCTGCCCGCACCCGGTCCCTTGTCTGGGTGAGCGTGAATCCACGACCCTCGGGCAGCAGAACACTGTCGGTCACATGGGCGATATCCGCGCCCAAAGTCAACGAAAGCCCGGCCGCTTCGGGGTCACGTGACGTGCGGTAACGATGCCCGGTGGAGGCGTCACGCGCCGTCAGCCCGCCAAAGCCGAAATCCCCGAACGACAGGTCAAGCCCGGCCCGGACCAAGGTTTCCACACCGGCGCGCCCTTCGACAAAGGGAATCACCCGCAGCGCCGGGGCCACGACAACGGGGCGCGCCGCTTCGGCCACCAGCGTGGGATGCACGCCATCGTCGATCTGTGCGGCCAGCGTGGCGGCGGAGGGGGCCGAAGCGCCCAGCGCCTCGTGGAATTCCTTCTGCAAGCGGCCCACGCCGGTCCCCTCCCCGGTAAAGACGAGATCACCGCCGATCGACAGTTCAACCTCCCCCCGCCGGAAATGGGTGTGCACCCCCGCGGTCAGAATCCCGGCATAGGGGCGGTCGTCTGCCGCCGGGCGGCGCAGGTTGCGCGGCCCCAGCGCCTCCAGCCCGAGACGCAGCTCGATCACCTCTCCGAACCGGGGGGCGCGCGCCGACGCGTCGGCGGGGCCGAAGGTGAAGGACGAGACGAGCGAACCGCTGCGCCAGCGGTCCCCGCCATCGCCTAGGAAATCATTCGTCAGCAGCCCGCCGTAGCCGAGGTAGACACGTTCCTGCGCGCTGGTGGAAACGGGAAGGAGGCATAGCACACAAAGTGCCAGAGTCTTGAATCGGAGCATGTGTCGGCCTGCCGTCTGGTGCCCCCCCGGGCGACAGAAGCTCTAGGTCGATTCGCCTTTGACGCATAGTGCGCGCCCGCAACACTCGCTATGAATGCAAAGACGCGCTGCCCCACGGGGGCCGTCTGGCTGCCACGATTGGCCCATGGCGAGCGGACGGGTGGGTTTCGAGGGCCGCGTGACCGTGCGTTATCGCGACCCCCGAAAACTTCAGCCCAGCTGCATCATATGGCGGGCAACGTCGTTCATCCGATTCGCGAATCCCCATTCATTGTCGTACCACGACACGACGCGCAGCATGCCGCCATCGGTAACGCGGGTCTGGTCAGCCGCAAAGCAGGAAGAATGGGGATCGTGGTTGAAATCCGCCGATACCAGCGGGTCGGTCTCCACACACAAGACGCCGCGCAACTCGCCCTCCGCCGCCTCGCGCATGGCGGCGAGCACCTGCTCGGGATCGGCTTCCTTGCGCAGCATCACGCAGAGATCGACCAGCGAGACGTTTGCCGTGGGCACCCGTATGGCGGAGCCTTCGAGCTTTCCTTCCAGCGCCGGTATCACCTCGGATATCGCAGCGGCGGCCCCGGTCGACGTGGGGATCATCGACAGCGCCGCGGCCCGCCCCCGGCGCAGGTCGCGATGCGGCTTGTCGTGGGTAGGCTGGTCCCCGGTGTAGGAATGGACCGTGGTCATATAGCCGGTTTCGATCCCGAAATTGTCATCAAGCACCTTGGCCACGGGGGCGAGGCAGTTCGTGGTGCAGGAAGCGTTGGAAACGATCACATCCTCGGCGGTCAGATCCCGGTGGTTCACGCCGAAGACGACCGTACGGTCCGCCCCCTTCGCCGGGGCGGAGATAAGGACCCGGCGCGCGCCGTTCTTCAGATGCTCCTCCGCCTTGTCACGACTGGTGAAGAGCCCCGTGCATTCGTAAACGACATCGACATCGTCCCAGGGCAGTTTCGCCGGTTCACGCTCCGCCGTCATCCGGATCGTCTGCCCCGCGACCAGAAGCCGATCGCCTTCCAGCCGCGCGTCGGCGCGCAGCCGTCCATGGACCGAATCGTATTTCAGCAGGTGCAGCAGCGTTTCAGGCGGGGCGAGGTCGTTGACCGCAACCACTTCGATACCGTCGAAACCCCGTTCGATCAGCGCGCGCAGCACGCAGCGCCCGATGCGGCCAAATCCGTTGATCGCGATTTTCATGCTGTTCCCCTCATTCCCGCATAGCGTCAACTTTGGCGAGCACTCTCGTGCCTACTTGTTAGCGCTAACATAGCGCCGCGCCGATCATGCTTCAACACCCGATTTGAATTTCGCATCCCCGCCCCTAGTCTGGCAAGGAAAGGAGAGAGCCATGCGTATCGAACGACTGACCGGCTTCGTCGGGGCCCGGGTTGCAGGGGTGGACCTGAAGGCCGAATTGTCAGGTGACGCCCGTGAAGCGTTGCTCGAGGCCCTATCGGCACACCAGATGCTGGTCTTCCCCGGTCAGCATCTCGATCTCGCAGCGCAAAAGCGTGTCACCGCGTTGTTCGGAGACCCCATGCAGCTGCCCTATGTGGAGCCGCTCCCCGAAGACCGGGAGGTGATCGCGGTTCTGAAAGAGGCGACAGAGACGAACGTAGGTGTCTTCGGCGGGGACTGGCATTCGGACTTCAGCTTTCTGCCCAATCCGCCTGCGGGGTCGGTGCTCAACGCCGTGGAAATTCCGGCCGTCGGCGGCGATACGCTCTGGGCGTCGCAGGTTGCGGCCTACGAATCGCTCCCCAAGGGGCTGCGCGCCATCGTGGATGGGCGAAAGGCCGTCCATGTGGGTGCGCCCTATGGCGTCGCACATGCCCCACCCGAGGACAGCCGCAGCGGGGCATCCATCCGCATGACACGCGGCGATCCCAGCGCGGATGAGGAACGCTTTCATCCCGCAGTGGTGACCGACCCGCGCAGCGGACGGCGGGCGCTCTTCGTCAACCCCATCTATACCACGCGCCTCGACGGGATGGATCACGCGGAAAGCGCGCCGATCCTTGCTGAGCTTTTCCACCACGCCACCCGGCCCGACATCTGCTGCCGCCTCAAATGGCAGGCGGGGGAGCTTTGCGTCTGGGACAACCGCATGAGCCTGCATTACGCCACCAATGACTACGACGGTACCCGCCGCCTGCTCTACCGCACGACTTGGTCCGGCGAACCGCCCGCCTGATTGCCACGGCCCGGAGAATCGCAACTTGCCGTTGCGCCACCCCGGACGGTAAACTGCGCCCGACACACCAAAGGATCCGTGATGAGCCATGTCCTGCGCCGTACCCTCACCGGGGATCAGCCCGTCATCGTCCGGGGCGAGGGCGCCTATCTGATCGACAGCGCGGGGAACCGCTATCTCGATGCCTGTGGCGGCGCGGCGGTATCCTCGCTCGGCCATGACAACAGGCGGGTGCGGGACGCGATCCGCGATCAGCTTGAAAAGCTGTCGTTCGCCCATACCGGCCTTTTCACCAACGAACCCGCCGAAGCACTGGCGGACCACCTTGTGGCACGGGCGCCCGCAGGCACCGGCGAAGGCCGGGTGATGTATCTCGGCAGCGGGTCCGAGGCGATGGAAGCCGCGCTGAAACTGGCCCGGCAGTACCATCTGGAACGCGGCGATACCGGCCGCACAAAGATCATCGCCCGCGCCCCCAGCTATCATGGCAATACCCTTGGCGCGCTGGCCGTGGGGGGCCATGCTGGCCGGCGCGCCAAGGGTATTGCCATGATAGCTGGGG
>NZ_LWGH01000391.1:0-9432 GCF_001635395.1 Sulfitobacter sp. HI0129
ATCATCGAAAACTTTCGCGAGCTGCGCAGCGAGCTGGAATCCAACGGGATGCAGTTCCATAGCGAAACCGACACCGAAACCGTGGCGCTGCTGACGCAGCATTACATGGAAAAAGGCGCGTCTCCGCTGGAAGCCGCGGACAAGACATTGGCCCGGCTGCAGGGCGCCTTCGCACTCGCCTTCCTTTTCCATGGCGAGGAAGACCTGATGATCGCGGCGCGGCGTGGCTCCCCCCTCGCCATCGGCTATGGTGACGGCGAGATGTTCGTGGGCAGCGACGCCATCGCGCTCGCCCCCTCCACTGACCGGATCAGCTATCTCGAAGAAGGCGACCGGGCCGTTCTGACCCGCACCTCCGTCGGGATCGTCGATGCCAATGGCAATACGGTCGAGCGGGAGGTGCGCCGTATACAGGTCGCCAACACCCGGATTGACAAACAGGGCCACCGGCACTTCATGGCGAAGGAAATCGCCGAGCAGCCCAACGTGATCGCCGAGGCCCTGAACCACTATCTCGGCGCGGACGGCACCATCGGCATCCCTCGGGACCGGATCGATTTCAGCAAGATCGACCGCATCACAATGGTGGCCTGCGGCACGGCATTCTACGCCTGTTTCACGGCGAAATACTGGTTCGAACAGATCGCCCGTATCCCGGTCGAGATCGACGTGGCGTCGGAATTCCGCTATCGCGAGCCGCCGGTCTCGCCGGGGACGCTCGCGCTCTTCGTCAGCCAGTCGGGCGAAACCGCGGACACACTGGCCGCCCTGCGCTACTGCGCGGGTAAGGTGGACAGCATATTGTCGGTGGTCAACGTGCCGGAATCGTCCATCGCGCGGGAAAGCGACACGGCGCTGCCGATCCTCGCGGGGGTCGAAGTCGGCGTGGCCTCGACCAAGGCGTTCACCTGCCAACTTTCGGTTCTGCTTATCCTCGCTCTCGAAGCGGCCCATGCACGGGGCACGCTGGATGATGCCGGTCTCGCCAAGGCGGTGGCCGAACTGCGCAGCCTGCCCGGTCTGATCAACGCGGCGCTTGAACTCGACGATACCATTCGCGATGCCGCGCTGAAACTGTCCAACGCGCGTGACGTGCTGTTTCTGGGCCGCGGACCGATGTATCCCCTCGCCCTCGAAGGTGCGCTTAAGCTTAAGGAAATCAGCTATATACACGCCGAAGCTTATGCATCGGGCGAATTAAAGCACGGGCCGATCGCATTGGTGGATGAACATGTCCCCGTGGTGGTCATGGCGCCGCGGGACGGACTTTTCGACAAGACGGTCAGCAACATGCAGGAAGTGATGGCCCGCAAGGGCAAGGTGATCCTGATTTCCGACCGCAAAGGGCTGGACGAAGCTGGCGACGGTGTCTGGTCCAGCATCGAGATGCCCTCCTGCCCCGACATGCTCGCCCCCATTCTTTACGCGGTCCCGGCGCAACTGCTGGCCTATCACACCGCCGTCGCGAAAGGCACGGATGTGGACCAGCCGCGCAATCTGGCGAAATCGGTCACGGTGGAATGACCCCGGAGGAGGCGCTTGCCGATCTCGCGGCGGGCGCCGACCCCGAACGCGCCGCAAGCATGCGCCGCTATCACAAGGCCGAGCGGACCTATCTGGGCCTGTCCAACCCGCAGATCGACGACTGCGCGAAAGCCTGGCGCAACGCGCTGGACGTTCCGGCCCGCGTCACCTTGGCGGAGGGGCTGTGGCGCAGCGACATATTCGAAGCACGGGTGGCGGCGGCCAAGTTGCTGACACAGGCGAGGCTGCGCCCTGATGACGAGGCCGCTTGGCGGCTCATCGCGTCGTGGTGCCCGGATTTTGACAGTTGGGCCATCGCGGATCACGCCAGCATGGCCGCGCAAAAGCGGCTGACGGCGGACCCCTCGCGCCTCGATGAGGTCGCGACCTGGATCGACAGCGATCATATGTGGAGAAGACGCGCCGCACTGGTCAGCACGCTGCCCTGGACAAAACAAAACCACCCCAAACCCGCAGAGCTTGAGGCCCGCGACAGGATACTCGGCTGGGCCGCGCGGCTCGTACCCGACCACCGCTGGTTCATTCAGAAGGCGGTCGGATGGTGGCTGCGCGATCTATCACGTCACGACCCCGACCGCACGCGGCAGTTCATCGCCACCCACGGTGACAGCATGAAACCCTTCGCCGTGAAGGAAGCGATGCGCCACCTGCGGCGAGACGCCTCAGCCTAGCTGTTCAGCGCGACCTCGACTTTCGTCAGATCGGTAAGAGATGCCTCTATCAGCCGCAGCGCCGCCAGCGACATGCGGCTGCCCGCGGTATTGGCACCCTCGATCGGGATAAGAGTCACAACAGCCGATTTACCGTTCTGCGTATTGGTCACGCGCCCTTCGGTCTCCGTATCCACCAGCGGCGTCTTGAGCCAGAGCCCCGGCTCCGTCGGACTACCGAGGGAAACAACGGTCGTGCCCAGCGACGTGCTGGGAACAGTCGGCTTTGCGGTGGCGGCGGCGCGCTGTTCCGCCGTCGTGGTATCCAGCGCCTCGGCGGTGCGGGCCGCGGGCGACGGGGGCGGCGCGGCTGTGGCAGGGCTCAACGTGGCATCGCGCACCGGCGCGGGCGCGCTGAGCGTGCCGGCCGCCGATGCCTGTGCCTGCCCCGCGGGGGTGGAAATACCCCTACCCGCGCCGATACGCTCCGCCAGACCACAGGCCGAAAGGGCGAACAATCCCGCCCCGAGGGCGGCGAATATACGAAAATGTGTCATGCTTTCGTCTTAAGCCGGGGGCTTGCGCCCTTCAATCGCGGAAATGCGGCTTGCCCCGCGATGGGCGGACCATTACCTATCGTGACATGACCCCACGTCTCATTGACCCATTTCATCGCGCGATCACCTACCTGCGCGTCTCTGTCACGGACCGCTGCGATTTCCGCTGTGTCTATTGCATGTCCGAAAACATGACCTTCCTGCCAAAGAAGGAATTGCTGACGCTCGAAGAGTTGGACAGGCTCTGTTCGACCTTCGTGAACCTCGGTGTCGAAAAGCTGCGCATCACGGGGGGCGAGCCCCTAGTCCGGCGCGGCATCATGACGTTCTTCCAGAGCATGTCGCGGCATCTCGAGAGCGGTGCACTGAAAGAGTTGACCCTTACCACCAACGGCAGCCAGCTCGAACGTTTCGCGGATGACCTCTATGCCGCGGGCGTGCGGCGGGTGAACGTTTCGCTCGATACACTGGACGAGGACCGCTTTGCCGCTGTCACCCGCTGGGGCCGCCTGCCGCAGGTCCTGCGCGGTATCGACGCCGCCCAGCGTGCGGGGCTTCGGGTGAAGATCAATGCCGTGGCACTCAAGGGCTTCAACGAGGACGAACTGCCATCCATCACGCGCTGGTGCGCCGAACGGGACATCGACCTGACATGGATCGAGGTGATGCCCATGGGCGATCTGGGCAATGAGGATCGGCTCGATCAATATTGGTCCCTGAAAGACGTGCGTGCCCGTTACGCGGAGGAATACACCGTCACCGATCTGGCCGAGCGTTCGGGCGGTCCCGCGCGCTACGTCCGGCTGGAGGAAACCGGCCAGAAGATCGGCTTCATCACACCGCTGAGCCATAATTTCTGCGAAAGCTGCAACCGCGTGCGCGTCACCTGCACCGGCGAAATCTACATGTGCCTCGGGCAGGAAGACGTGGCCGACCTACGCGCGCCGCTCCGCGACCATCCGGAGGATGACGGCCCGCTGCGCGACGCCATCGAGGCGGCGATCCTGCGCAAACCGAAGGGCCATGATTTCGACTATTCGCGTCAGGTCGCGGATGGCCAGATGACCCGCCACATGAGCCATACCGGCGGCTAGGGCACATCGTGTCCACCCCCTTTCTCTACCGGGCCTGGGTTGCGGCAAGCTCGGCGCTGTTGCCCATTGCGGGCGGGGCCGAGATACGCAAGCTGCGCAAGGCAGGCGTTTCCCGGGCGCGGGCCCGCGAAAAGCTGGGCCGGGCGAGCCTTCCGCGTCCGGATGCCCAACCGCTGATCTGGTTTCACGCCGCGTCGGTGGGTGAAAGTCTTTCCGTTCTGGCCCTGATCGGTCGTATGGGTGTGGCCCTTCCTAGGGCAGAATTCCTGCTCACCTCCGGCACGGCGACATCCGCAGAGCTTATCGCCAAGCGCCTGCCGGATCGCACCCGGCACCAGTTCGCCCCCCTTGATGCGCCCGGCCCGCTCAGGCGCTTCCTGCGGCACTGGCGCCCAGATGCGGCGATTTTTGTTGAAAGCGAGCTTTGGCCCCAGATGTTGCGCCGCACCCGCGAAAGCGGGGCGCGCATGGCGCTGGTCAACGCGCGCCTGTCGGAAACCTCCGTCGCGCGCTGGCAGGCCCGCCCCGATCTCGCGCGGTACCTGCTCGAGGTTTTCGATCTGGTCCTGACGCAGAATGCCACCATGGCCGAAACCATGCGCGACCTCGGCGCGCCTGCGGATCGCATTGCCGAGGGCATGAACCTCAAGGGCCTTTCCGACCCGCTGCCCATCGACCAAGAGGCGCTGAACGCCGCCCGCGCCGCACTTGGGGAAAGGCCCGTCTGGGTCGCCTCCTCCACCCATCCCGGCGAAGAACGCGAAGTGCTGCTGGCGCACAAGATCCTCCTGCGGGACCGGCCCGACCTTTGCCTCATCCTCGCGCCCCGGCATCCGGACCGAAGCGCCGAGGTCACGGCGCTGATCGCCGCCGAAGGCATGTCCTTCAGCCGCCGCAGCCGGGGCGATCTGCCCGCGGGGCAGGTCTTTCTGGCCGATACGATGGGGGAACTGGGCAACTGGTACGCGCTTTCCCCCATCGTGTTCCTCGGCGGGTCGCTCAACCCGGTGGGCGGGCATAATCCGTTCGAGGTCATCCAGTCCGACGCCGCGGTTCTGAGCGGTGTGCATGTCGCGGCGTTTGCCGAGACCTATGCCGCGCTGGAAATGGGAACCGCCGCCCGTCTCGTGGCCGATGGCGAAGACCTCGCAGCCAAGGTCGCGGACTGGCTCGACGATCCGCAGGCTCTCGAGTCGGCAAGGGCCGCCGGGGCGCGGTTCATCGGCAACCAGACCCACAAGCTCGACGCGGTGTCCGACCGGATCATCGCCGCCCTGGACCTGCGGCGGCATGACTGACCTTTTCGTCACCAACTACAACCCGAACTTCACCGGGGTCTCCGCCACTGCGGCCAATGTCATCCGCCAGCAGGTGGGGCACTATCCACTGGCGCTGGTGGGCCACCCCCTGCCCGGCTGCCCGGCGCCGCTGTCCCGCCAAGCCGCCCATGCGCAAAGCCGTGCATTTGACGGCAAGACCCGGCCTTTCGCCATTTGGCACGTGCGCCGGAATACGGAAATGCACAGCGCGCTCTGGCTCCGGGATGTGCGCCGCGCCCCGGTCCGGATCGTCTTTACCTCCGCGGCCCAACGGCTGCACTCGGCCTTCCCCCGATGGCTCATTTCGCGGATGGATGCGGTCATCGCCACCACCGAAGAAGCCGCGCGCTTCGTGCCCCATGTCAGGGCCGTGGTCCCCCACGGGGTGGACACCGATCGCTTTACCCCGCCGCAGGATCGCGCCGCCGCGTGGCAGGCCCTCGGCTTCGGGGGACAGCAGGGCATTGCCACGATTGGCCGGATACGTCCCGAAAAGGGCACCGACCGCTTCGTCGACGCCATGCTGCGCCTCTTGCCGGATCACCCCGATACCGTCGCGCTGGTGATCGGTAGGGCGGACAGGCGGCACCAGTCCTTCCTCGACGGGCTGAAGGCGCAGGCAAGGTCCGCTGGCCTTGGCGACCGGCTGCTTTTTCCGGGTGAATTGCCGGCCTCTGAACTCCCCGCGCTCGTGCAGGGCCTCTCCCTCGTCATGCAACTGCCGCGATACGAAGGCTACGGCATGGCCCCGCTGGAAGGCATGGCGGCAGGGGTGCCTTTCGTGGCGACCGACGCGGGCTATTACCGGGTATTCGCGGACGACGGCCGCGCCGGCAGCATTGTCCCGCCCGACGATCCCGCAGCCGCTGCCGCCGCTGCCGAAACCCTGCTGTCAGATACCCCGCCCGCCCGCTCCGCCCTGATCCGGAAGCTCGCGGAAACGCGGTTCAGTGCAAGGGCAGAAGCGGAAGGGATCGACGCCGTCTACCAATCACTCTGGGCGCGCTGACGGCAAAAGGGCGGAAACTGCGTTCCGCCCTTCACCCTTTTTCAAATACTCACGGCGCACCACCAACCCCGTTCAACCCGGCGCAGGTGGTACGCAGCGCGCTCAGCCCGCCGCGGGCATCCGCTGTTCGACGATCTCCGCCCACCAGCTGCATCCCGCCGGAATCGCCTCGTCGTTGAAGTCGTATTTCGGATGGTGGACCATCGCCGTATCGCCGTTCCCCACGAGGATATAGGCGCCCGGGCGTTCCTCCAGCATGAAGGCGAAATCCTCGCCGCCCATGACCAGCGGTGCCTCATCGCAATCGCCCGCCACGCTGCGCGCGACCTTGGCGGCGAAATCGGTCTGCTCCTCATGGTTGACCATCACGGGGTAGTTGCGGATGTAGTTCAGCTTTGCCGTGGCGCCGTAAGTCGCCGCCACGCCTTCGCAGATCTCGCCCATGCGCTTTTCGGCAAGGTCGCGCAATTCGTTCGACATGGTGCGCACCGTGCCCATGATCGAAACCCGCTGCGGAATGACGTTGAAGGCCTTTGACGAGGTCTCGAACGAGGTGATGGAAACGACGATCTGTTCCACCGGGTCCGCATTGCGGCTCACGATGGTCTGCAGCGCCAGAACGAGGTGGCTCGCCACGACGGTGGTGTCGATCGTCTCCTGCGGCTTGGCGGCATGACCGCCGAGGCCCTCGACCTCGATCTCGATCAGGTCGGTCGCGGCAAAGAAGGGGCCAGGCCGGATGGCAAAGCTGCCCGTGGGACGGCCCGGCCAGTTGTGCATGCCGTAGACCTCCTGCACGCCGAAGCGTTCCATCATCCCGTCGGCACACATTTCGCGCCCTCCGCCGCCGCCTTCTTCGGCGGGCTGGAAGATGACCACCACGGTACCGTCGAAATTGCGCGTCTCGGCCAGATATTGCGCGGCCCCCAGAAGCATCGCGGTATGACCGTCATGGCCGCAGGCATGCATCGCATTGGGCGTCTTGGAGGCATGGGCCACGCCGGTCTGTTCGTTGATCGGCAGCGCGTCCATATCGGCACGCAGGCCGATCACCTTGCCCGACCCCGTCTCGCGCCCCTTGATGACGCCGACGACGCCGGTACGTCCGATCCCCTCGACCACTTCATCGCAACCGAAGGCGCGCAGCTTTTCCGCCACCAGCGCCGAGGTCCGGTGCGTTTCGAACAGGATTTCGGGATTCTCGTGGATATCCCGGCGCCAGGCCGTGATATCGTCGTGCAGTTCGGCAAAGCGGTTCTTGACCGGCATCTCATCTCTCCCAGAGGTTCCCGGGCCGGAGATCCGCAAGCGCCGTGATGGCGCCTACCCCTCCCCCGGTGTCGGCGCATGAATGGCGCGCGTGTCGCCAAACATGCGTTTGCATCCTTCTACGCCAGCGGGAGGCGGGTCTCAACCACCTCCGCGAACCAGGAACATCCGGCGGGGATTGCTTCGTCGTTGAAGTCGTATTCGGGGTGGTGGACGGTGGCCCCGTCGCCGTTGCCGATCATGATATAGGCACCGGGCCGGGCGTTCAGCATATAGGCGAAATCCTCCCCCGCCATGATGGGGGGCGTGTCGCGGTCGACGCCGGGCATGATCGCCTCCGCCGCCTCTGCGGCATAACCGGTGTGATCGGTGTGATTCACCATCACGGGATAGCCACGTTCGTAGTCGATCTTGGCGGTGCAGCCATAGGCGGCGGCGGTGTGTTCAACGAGGGCGCGCACCCGTTCCTCGGCCAGGTCGCGCACACCTGCATCAAGCGTGCGCACGGTCCCCCGCATCAGCACGGTCTGGGGGATGACGTTATGCACCTCGCTGTCGCTGCGCAGCGCACAGACGGAAACGACGACCTGCTTCAGCGGATCGACATTGCGGCTGGCGACCGACTGCAGGGCGACGAGAACATGTGCCGCGGCAAGATTGGGGTCGATCGCCTCATGCGGGGCGGCCGCATGGCCGCCCTTGCCCGTCACCACGATATCGAACTGATCGGCCGAGGCGAGCAGCGCGCCGGGCCGGATGGCGAATGCGCCGACCGGGTAGTTCGGCATGTTGTGCATCCCGTAGACCTCGTCGATGGCCCAGCGGTCCATCAACCCGTCCTTGACCATTTCGTTTCCGCCGCCGCCGCCCTCTTCCGCGGGCTGGAAGATCAGCACGCAGCGCCCGTCGAAGTTGCGGGTCTCGGCAAGATATTGCGCGGCCCCCAGCAACATGGCGGTATGGCCGTCATGCCCGCAGGCGTGCATCTTCCCGGGCACGGTGGAGGCATGGGGAAGGCCTGTCGCCTCCTCTATGGGCAGCGCGTCCATATCCGCCCTCAGACCGATGGTGCGGCCAGAGGTATTGGACCGCCCTTCGACCACCGCCACGACCCCGGTGCGTCCGATCCCGGTGGTGATATCCGTGATGCCGAAACCGCGCAGCTTCTCTTCGACGAATTTTGCCGTTTCATGAACGTCGAACTGCAACTCGGGGTGCTGGTGCAGATGCCGCCGCCAGCCGGTGATTTCAGCGTGTGTATCGGCGAAACGATTCTTGATCGGCATGACGTGTCCTTTGTGAACTGGGTATTCGGGTCAGACGTTCGGCCCCAGACGCATGGGGCTGCCGTCGCGAAACCGCGACAGGCGGAATCTCGTCAGATCATGACCGGGATCGTCGTCCATTGCCAGAGCGGCCAGGACTTCGCCCATGCCGGGCCCGATGCCGAAACCATGCCCCGACATGCCCGTCCCGATGATGAGCCCCGGCAGATCGGCACAGCGATCCACCACCGGGACGATATCGGGCATCGTGTCGATCATCCCCGCCCATGCTCGTTTGAGCCGTACGGGCGGCAATTCCGGATAGAGGGCGGCGAAATCCTGCAGCAACCGCCGGATACGGCGCATGTTGGGCGCGGGATCGAGGATGCGGATCCGTTCGAAGGGCGAGGGTTCATCATCGCTCCAACGGCGGCGGGTGGTCCATGCGTCGGGAAAGCCGCGCGGGGCGAAGGGCAACAGGCGCTGGCCCAGCGGATCGGCCCGCAGCTGCGTCAGGTAATGGGGGAAGGCGCGGACCGCATCGGGCCCCACGAAAAGCTCGGGCGCGCCGGGGGGAGCGAGCGTATAGCCGCCGTCCTCCCGGCGCCGGAAGGCAACGGCCCGGGTGGCCGCCGCCCCGCGGGTGATCTCCGGCAGCGGCTCGGTGGCGGCCACGTTCTCGCGCACCGAAAGCTGGGGCATCGCGACCCCGTGGCGCCGCAGC
>NZ_LWGH01000392.1:0-2802 GCF_001635395.1 Sulfitobacter sp. HI0129
CTATCACGGCATGAATGCCGGACGGGGCGCACGGGGTGTGGGCCGGGCCACCAAGGGCGCGGTCGAAGCGGCAGCGGTGCTGATCCTCGCAGTGAACTTCCTGCTCACGGGGGTTTTCTTCGCCCTATGATCGCGCTGCACGACATCCACAAATCCTTCGACGGCACGCCGGTGCTGCGCGGTGTCAGTCTGTTGCTCGAACCGGGGCAGTCGCTGGTGGTGATCGGCGCGTCGGGCAGCGGCAAATCCGTGCTGATGCGCAGCATCCTCGGCCTCGAACGGCTCGACGCCGGGGCCATCACGCTGGACAACGCACCCTTCGACAAGACGCGTCGGCGCGAATGGCTGAACGGTTTCGGTATGCTCTTTCAGGGCTCGGCGCTCTTTGACAGCCTGCCCGTCTGGCAGAACGTGGCATTTCGGCTGCTGCATCGCCTGCCGCGCGAAGCCGCGCGCACAATCGCCATCGACAAGCTGGAGCGCGTGGGCCTCGATGCCGCCAGTGCCGACCGCTACCCGGCGGAACTGTCGGGCGGCATGCAGAAACGCGCCGCCCTTGCCCGGGCGATTGCCGACGATCCCAAGTGGCTGTTCTTTGACGAACCAACCACCGGGCTCGATCCCGTCACCGCCCAGACCATCAACAGGCTGATCCGCGATCTGGTGACGGAAACCGGCGCGACCGCCCTGACCATCACCCATGACCTGACGACGGTGCGGACGGTGGCGGACAGCGTGGCCCTGCTGAAAGACGGGCGAATCGCGTGGCAGGGCAGCGTGGCGGATATGCGCACCAGTACGCATTCCGATCTCACGCGCTTTATCGCCGCAGGGGCCTGAGGGGCGACAGATACGCCAGACTCACGCGGAAGTGTGGGGATCAAGCAAAACGTGCCTGATGCGGAATGACCCGCCGATCTTCCGAACGATTCGGCCCAAACCAGCGGCGCCCCGGCCCCCGTTACAGCCCCGTGCCAAAAGGGTTTGTGCGCGTTTGGCGACAATCGGCTTTCTTTCGCCTTATTGAAGGCCACCAAGAGACACTGTGAAGCACAATTGTGACCAAAGCGTTTAATCGGATTTTTTTCGGAACATCAGCGGAACCTTACGGCGACAAAATCCGTTTGTCGGCATAAACTTGCCGATACCGATATCCCAAGGGGGAACGTACAGTGAAGAATTTCCAAGCAGTCTCCTATCTCACCCAATATCTCATGCAGCGCCTTGCTGTCGCCGTATTCGCGCTTGCTGCTCTGGGCCTTCTGGTAGCCACGATCATGGCCGGATTGGGCCTTTGGAACTGGATCGAGCTTCCCGTGAATTACAACGGGGCCCCCGTCGAAAACGCGGGCATGTACGCCCAGATCGGTCTGACCGTACTGGCGCTCGGCCTGTGCTTCTTTTTGCCGACCAATCGCCGCATCATGCAGCTGGAAAATTCCCACCGCTCCTTTTCCATCGCCATGCAGGACGTGGCGCGCGCCTATGCGGCCGTCCATGCCGCGGACCGCAAGGCGACGTTCCAGATGTCGTCTGAATTCGACGCCATCCGCGAACGTCTGGCCTATCTGCGCGATCACCCTGACCTGAGCACGCTTGAGCCGCAGGTTCTCGAAGTGGCGGCACAGATGAGCTACATTTCAAAGGAACTGGCCACCGTCTATGCCGACGAAAAGATCGAACGCGCGCGCAGCTTCCTCAAGGAACGTCAGGCGGAGGTCGACCTGTTCAACGAGCGTCTGGATCAGGCCAAGGGTATCTCCACCGAGATGAAGCAGTGGTTGCACGAGGTCGAGCTGGAAGAAAGCGTGGCAGCCGCCCAGTTGGAGCGCCTGCGCGAGGAAATGCGCGAGATCATGCCCGAGCTTGGTGTGGAAACGGTTGTCCGCACAGACCGCGAACCGCCCCAGTACAAGGACGATCCGCTGCAGCTCGAAAACACGGTCATCGAAATGCCTCCGAAGGCAGCCGAGTGATCTGAACCCCATCGGCAGGTATGCAAACAAGGCCACCCCCCGGGGTGGCCTTTTTCTTTGACGTCACCCCGGGCCTCGGCCACAAGACCGCATGGCCAAGAACTCCCCCACCTATACCTGCACCGCCTGCGCTGCCCAGTACACGAAATGGTCGGGCCGCTGCGATACCTGCGGGGAATGGAACACCATCGTCGAGGACAAGGGCATTTCCTCCGGCCCGCCCAGCAAGTCGCTGGGAGCCAAGCGTGGCAAGGGAATGGACCTGACCGACCTTGCCACGCTTGAGACGCCGCCGCCGCGGACTCAATCGGGTATCGACGAATTGGACCGGGTGCTGGGGGGCGGACTGGTTCCCGCCTCCGCACTGCTGGTCGGCGGCGATCCCGGTATCGGCAAATCGACACTGTTGTTGCAGGCCGCGGCCCAGTTCGCGCGCCATGGTCTGAAGACGATCTACGTCAGCGGCGAGGAAGCCAGCGCGCAGGTCCGCATGCGCGCACGCAGGCTGGGCCTGTCGGACGCGCCGGTAAAGCTCGCGGCGGAAACCAACCTGCGCGACATCCTCACCACGCTCGAAGCCGAAAGCCCGCAACTCGCTATCATCGATTCAATCCAGACCATGTGGGCCGACAACGTCGAAAGCGCCCCCGGATCCGTCAGCCAGGTGCGCGCCGCCGCCCATGAGCTGACCACATTCGCCAAGCGCCGGGGCGTTTCCGTCGTGCTCGTCGGCCATGTGACGAAGGAGGGCCAGATCGCAGGCCCCCGCGTGGTGGAGCATATGGTTGATACCGTTCTCTACTTCGAGGGGGAGCGCGGGCATCAG
>NZ_LWGH01000393.1:0-11147 GCF_001635395.1 Sulfitobacter sp. HI0129
TTCGATCAGCAGGAACGGGTGCAGCTGGTCTTCGGCGACGTTCTGAATGTTGAAGATGCCGACGTAGTCAATCTCCAGCAGGAACAGGGTGATGTCACTGTCCTTGCCCTTGGAGGTGATGTTCAGCTTGATCGCGGTCTCGTACTGGTTTTCCGCCGACCGCTTCTTCGCATCGAGGTTTACCTGAACCTGAACATCGGGCTGAACATCCGCGCCGACGCCTTTCTGCGCCATGATGTTTTCGAACGACATGTCGCGGACGAATTGTCCCAGAACGCGCATCTGCGGTTGTTGCTGCTGTTGCTGCTGCTGGGGTTGCTGTTGGCCTTCGGCGGACTCTGCCATGATGAATTCCTCGCTGAACGGATTGAATGAAAGTTCAGACGCATTTAGCAGCTTGCCGGAGCGCCCTCAATGGTCCCGCCGCTGCGTGTTCCGCTCCTCCGTGGGCGGGGTTTCGTCGATCTCCACGTAGTCGCCTTCTATCACGTCGCCGCCCCGGGTCGGGCGCACGGGGCCGCGCGGCCCACCGGGCCCGCCGGGTTGCGGCCCGCCTGCCGTATGTATGCGCACACGGTTACGAATTTGTTCATAGATGGTGTGCCGTATCTGCGGAACCAGAAGCGAAAAGCCGACGGCATCGGTGAAAAAGCCCGGCGTCAGCAAAAGCGCGCCCGCGAAAAGGATCAGCGCCCCATGCACCAGCGGTTCGGTCGGATCGCGCAGATCGTTGAACGAACTGCGAAGCTGGCCAAGTGCCAGCGCACCCTGCGACCTGACCAGCCAGGTGCCGAGGACGGCGGTGATCAATACGATGGCCAGCGTCCAGCCCAGCCCGATCAATCCGCCGACCTGAATGAACAGCGCGATTTCGATCAGCGGTACGGCAATGAATGCGAACAATAGCCACATATGTTACAATCCTTTTCAGACAAACCGTCAGGTACGGCGCTTTGGAGGCGGGCGCAGTGGACTTGGCCCGGTGAAGCCCCTACATAAGGCGTCTAACCGCGTCTTTCCATGTTCGCCGCAAGAGGTCCCTATATGAATTCGCCCATGATACAACTTCTGGTGCTCGCAGGCATTGCCATCTTTCTGATCCTGCGGCTGAAGAATGTGCTGGGCACACGGGAAGGGTTTGAAAAGCCCCCCGTGACGGACCAGTCGCCCAGCAAGCGGACCGGCCCCGCGCTGGAGGTGATCGAAGGCGGTCCCGACCTCGACATCACGGATCATGTTCCGGAAAACAGCGAAGACGCCAAGGCACTGGCCGAGATGAAGCGCATCGAACCCTCCTTCGGGGTGAGCGATTTTCTGCAGGGCGCGCGCAGCGCCTACGAGATGATCGTGATGGGCTATGAACGCGGCGATCTGGCGGAAATCCAGCCCTTCCTCTCCGAAGAGATCTACGAAAGCTTCGTCGACGGTGTGGCCGCGCGGGAGGATCAGGGCCTCACGATCGAGGCGAATTTCATCGGTGTCCGCGAAATGGAACTGGTCAGCGCCAAACTGGACGACGACACCAAGGAAGCCGAGATGACGATCCGCTTTGTCGCGGAACTGACATCGGCGGTCCGCAATGCCGAAGGCGAGATCGTCGAAGGCAGCACATCGGAAGTGAAACGCCAGAAGGACACTTGGGTATTCGCCCGCGTCATGGGCTCGGACGATCCGAATTGGCTGCTTGTATCCACAGACGGCTGATTGCCTGTGTTGCGGCCTTTGCCATGGGTGCCCTGATGACGATCACGGGGCCAGCCGCGGCAGAGGCGCAATACGAGGTGCTGGATTTCGATCAGCTCGACGGCTGGCACGAAGACGACCACGCGGCGGCGCTCAAGGTTTTTCTGAACACCTGCAAAGACATGAAGGACGTCGACTGGCGCAACCTTTGCAAATTCGCGAAAAGCGAGCCTGACCCGAAACAATTTTTCGAACTGCTGTTCCGCCCCGTGTTGATGAACGACGGCGCGGATGCGCTCTTTACCGGCTATTTCGAACCGGAGCTTGATGGCGATCTCTATAAATCCGAACGGTTTCGCTATCCCGTCTATACCATGCCACCCGAGGCGCTGGACCTGAACCCGTGGCTGACCCGGCGCGAGATCCTCGAAAGCGGCGTGATGGACGACCGCGGGCTTGAAATCGCCTGGGTCGACGATCCGGTTGAGCTGTTTTTCCTGCAGATCCAGGGGTCGGGCAGGATCAGGCTGCCGGATGGCAAACGCCTTCGCGTCGGGTATCGCGGGGCCAACGGGCACCCCTACCGCTCCATCGGGGTCGAACTGGTGCGACAGGGCATTTACGAAGCGCATCAGGTCAGCGCCGAAGTCATCAAGAACTGGGTTCGGCGCAATCCCGAGGACGGAAAGGAACTGCTGTTCCACAACCCCTCTTACGTTTTCTTCCGCGAAGTCAGCATGGTCCCGGCGGATCGCGGACCCTTGGGCGCGATGAACCGTTCGGTTACCAAGCTGCGCACCATTGCCGTCGATCCCGAGTATGTCCCCCTTGGCGCGCCCGTCTGGATCGAAAAGGACGGCGAAACCCCCATGCGCAGGCTCATGATCGCGCAGGATACCGGGTCTGCGATCAAGGGCGCGCAACGGGCCGATATCTTCTTTGGCACCGGGGATGGCGCGGGGCGTGCGGCGGGGCGGCTACGGGATCCGGGGCGGATGGTGGTACTGCTGCCGATACAGGGGGCCTATGCGCTTCTGCCGGAAAGCGCGATATGAAACGGCGGCGGCTCAATGACGACGATCTGGCGCTTTGGCGCAAGGTCACGGATAGAACGGAACGGCTGAACCTGAAAACGCTGTTTACCCCCGAGGTAGAGACGAAAGAGACCCCCCAGCCCAGCTTTGCAAAGCCCAAGGCCCGGTCTGTTCCGCCCCCCGCGCCCAAGCGACCGGCCGGTTCCCATGATGTGGCACCGCCGCTCGGCGAACAGCTTCGTTCCGCGCCGGTACGCATGGATACCAAGGCCTTCGGCAAGATGAAGCGGGGCAAGCTGAAGCCGGAGGGTCGGATCGACCTGCACGGCATGACGCTGGAACAGGCCCATCCCGCGCTCACCGGATTTATCCTTCAGGCGCATCGGCGGGGAAAGCGGCTGGTTCTGGTGATCACCGGCAAGGGCAAACGGCGGGACGACGGCGGCCCGATCCCGGTGCGCCACGGCGTGTTGCGCCATCAGGTGCCGCAATGGCTGTCGGCCCCGCCGCTCGGCGGGCTGGTGCTGCAGGTCACGCCCGCGCATATCAGTCATGGTGGCGGCGGGGCCTATTACGTGTATCTGCGCCGCCAGCGTTAGACGGCGAGCCGCTTGCCATAGCGGGCGATGCCGGTTGTGGCCAGCGCGGCAGCGACAAGGTAGAACAGCGCGATGGGGAGCATCTGCTTGGGGAAATCGACCCCCATATCGATGAACGCCCCCGTCACCCCCGGCCCGATTGCCGACCCGAACACCATGAGCGCCGCCGCCGCCGATTTGATGGCGCCCAGATGCCGTGTGCCGAAATATTCCGCCCAGAACGCAGCGGGCGCGGTAGATTGCAGCCCCTGCCCGACCCCGAAGATCACCAGCGCGATACCCGCCATGAAAATCGTTTCTGCATAGGCCATTACGGCGAAAGACAGCGCAAAGGGCAACATCTGGACGGGGACGATCCGGCTGACGCCGAAGCGGTCGATGGCCCAGCCGGACGCGAAGGTGCTCAGCACTGCTGACAGGGTATAGACAGGCATCAGCGCCACGAAGGAAACGAGCGCCCAGCCCTTCACCTCCACCAGATGGACCTGCTGAAAGAACAGCGCCGTCCCCCAGGCGGAGGGTCCGACCACCATGGGGATCATCAGGTAGAACAGCCCCGAACGCAGCATCTGGGGCCGCGTCCAGTGCCGCCCGCCCATACCGGCCACCTGCGCTTCGTCCGCCATGGCCTGCGGGGTTCGTTCCTGCCGTAGCGCCAGTTGGATGAGCGGAATGGTCAGGATCACCAGCACGGCGGCCAGCACCCAAAGGCTGCGCCAGTGAAAACTGGTGAACAGCCCCACGAAGACGATGGGCAGAATGGCCTGGCCCGCCGCGAAACCCATGGAGGACAGCGAAAGCGCCTTGCCCCGCGAGGCTTCGAACCAGCGGACCATGGCCACGGCCCCGAGCTGTGACATCATCCCCTGCCCCGTCAGACGAAGCGCATAGATCACCAAGACCAGCGCCACGGCACTGGTCGCCACCGCCATGCCCAGACACGCCAGCGCGAGGGCGAGCATGACCCCAAGCGCCAGCGCCCTGACCCGGAACCTGTCCGTCAGCACGCCCGCCCAGATCATGGTGATCGCCGAAAGCGTCGTGCCGATGGTGTAGATCCCGCCCCATTCCCCGTCGCTGAGCGAGAAGGCTCCACGAATATCGCCCGCGAAAAGCGAGATGAAATAGGTTTGCCCGTAGGACGACGTGAATGTCAGCAGGAAGCCCGCGGACAGGAACAGCCAATTGTCACGAAGGAAACGCAGGTACGCCATGCCCCTGCATTTCAGGCGCATGGCGGAATTGGAAGCGTTAAAGCACGTAGCGGCTGAGGTCGGTGGAGCGCGTCAGCTCCCCGAGGTTCTTTTCGACGAAATCATCATCGACGACGACTTCCTCGCCCCCGCGATCCGGCGCGGTGAAGGACAGTTCCTCGAACACCCGCTCCACCACGGTATAGAGCCTGCGCGCCCCGATGTTTTCCACCGACTGGTTCACATCGGCGGCGATCTTGGCCAGTGCCGCGATCCCGTCTTCGGTAAAGCGCACTTTGACGTTCTCCGTACCCATCAGGGCTGTGTACTGCAGCGTCAGCGCGTTGTCGGTTTCGGTCAGGATGCGGACGAAATCCTTCTCGGTCAGCGGCCGCAGTTCGACCCGGATGGGCAGGCGGCCCTGCAGTTCCGGCAGCAGGTCCGACGGTTTGGCGATATGGAACGCGCCCGATGCGATGAACAGGATATGGTCTGTCTTGACCGGGCCATGTTTCGTACTCACAGTGGTGCCTTCGATCAGGGGCAGCAGGTCGCGTTGTACCCCTTCGCGGGAGACGTCGCCGCCACGGGCGTCGCTGCGGGCGCAGACCTTGTCGATCTCGTCCAGAAACACGATTCCGTTCTGCTCCACCGCGTCAATCGCCGTCTTTGTTACGGTTTCATCGTCCAGCAGCTTGTCGGCCTCTTCCCCGATGAGCACATCGTAGCTTTCGGCGACCGTCATTCTTTTCTTCGTAGTGCGCCCGCCCAGCGCCTTTCCGAACATGTCACCAAGGTTCATCATCCCCATGCCGCCGCCGGGCTGGCCGGGAATATCCATCATCTGGAACGGGTTCGTCGTATCCGATACCTCCAGTTCGATGGTGGTGTCGGCAAGTTCGCCCGACTTCAGTTTGCGGCGAAACATCTCGCGCGTGCCGTCGCGCGCATCGGTGCCGGCGATGGCGTCGATCACGCGTTCCTCTGCCGCTTTCTCCGCCTTGGCCTTCACGTCTTCGCGCATGTATTCGCGCGTCATGGCGATGGCGGAATCCACCAGATCGCGCACGATCTGTTCCACGTCCCGCCCGACATAGCCGACTTCGGTGAACTTGGTCGCCTCGACCTTCAGAAACGGCGCGCGGGCGAGCTTTGCAAGGCGGCGGCTGATCTCGGTCTTGCCGACGCCGGTTGGCCCGATCATCAGGATGTTCTTGGGATAGACCTCATCGCGCAGATCGTCGTCCAGCTGCTTGCGGCGCCACCGGTTGCGCAGGGCCACCGCAACGGCACGCTTGGCATCTTTCTGGCCGATGATGAAGCGATCCAGTTCGGATACGATTTCGCGCGGGGTCAGGTCGGTCATTTGGAAATACTCTCCACCGTCAGATTGCCGTTGGTATAGACACAGATGTCAGCGGCGATGGCCATGGCGTCGCGGGCGATGGTTTCCGCGTCGCGGTCGCTGTCCATCATGCCGCGGGCGGCGGCCAGCGCGTAGTTGCCGCCCGACCCGATCGCGGCCACGTCATGCTCCGGCTGCAGCACGTCGCCCGCGCCGGTGATGACCAGCAGTTCCGTACCGTCCGAAACGATCAGCATCGCCTCAAGCTTTTGCAGGTACTTGTCGGTACGCCAGTCTTTGGCGAGTTCGACGCTGGCGCGGGCCAGTTGACCGGGGGTCGCCTCCAACTTGGATTCCAGCCGTTCCAGCAGGGTGAAGGCATCCGCCGTGGACCCGGCAAAGCCGGCCACCACGTCAAAGCCGCCGGGGCTGAGCCTGCGGACCTTGCGCGCGGTTCCCTTGATGACCGTCTGTCCGAGGCTCACCTGACCGTCACCGGCAATGACCACGCGGCCACCCTTTTTGACGCCGATGATCGTGGTGCCGTGCCAACCGGGGAATTCCTGTTCTGCCATCTGGGTCTCCTGTGTCTCGGGCCTATATGGCCGCCGCGCGAAGAGGGTACAAGGCCACCGGCATTTGTCAGCCGGAGCGCGCGCCGCCCCGGGGGTGCAGGTCGCGTGGCGCATGCGTCGAAGGACGCGGACCCGATCATGCAAGAAGGGCGCCCGCATGGCGGACGCCCCTTGATCTGTCAGTCTTTGGCGTGACTTAGATGGATTCTTCGATCCAGCTTTGCAGCGCGGCCTTGGGCCGTGCGCCCGCCATGTTGGAAACGACCTGACCGTCCTTGAACAGGAACAGCGCAGGGATACCGCGAACGCCCATCTGTGCGGGGCTGTTGGGGTTTTCGTCGACGTTGACCTTTACGATCTTCACCTTGCCGTCCATCTCGTCGGACAATTCTTCAAGGGCGGGACCGATCTGCTTACAGGGGCCGCACCATTCGGCCCAGAAGTCCACGACTACCGGGATATCTGCGTTTTTAACTTCTGCGTCGAATGTGGAATCGGTAACTGCGACGGTTGCCATGATGCTCTCCTGACAGGGAATGTTAAGGAATGTACCTATGTAGCGGGCCTATCGCCGTCAAGGTCGGGCGCGCGGGCCAGTGCGTCCAGTACCAGCCTTTCCGGAAGTGGCATATAGGCCGGGCCGTTCGTCCAGAGGAGCCCGACCTCGATCTCCCTCTCGGGATATATCTGTCGCAGCAGATGCAGATAGGCCCCCATCTGCCGCAGAATACCTTCGGGGCAGTGGGAGACATCCGCTGGAACGACGCGGTTCGTCTTGTAATCGAGCGCCACGATCCGGTCCGGCGTGATGATCAGCCGGTCGATTGATCCATGCAGCCGGCGGGCCCCGTAAAGGCCGGTGACGGCGACTTCACTGTAGGTCTCATTGCCGAAAAAGTGCGCGAAGGAGGGGGCGTCGATCACCGCGCGCGCTTCCGCCTCGGCTTGGGCGAGGAGGGTTTCATCAACCGTCGGGACAAGCGTGCGGATCACATCGCCGGCAGCTTCCGTGTTCAGACCGGGAAGCTTGTCCAGCAGGAAATGCACCAGCGTGCCATAGTTCGTCGCAGCATCGTGGTCCCAGCCTTCGTCACCGGGCAGGGCCTTCGGGCCGCCTAGGTCCGAGGGTGACAGCACCTCTGGCGGGGGCAGCAAGGCGGGCGGCGCTTGCGTGAACGCCGGGTCGAGCAGGGCAGGGCGCTGCGCCTGCGGGCGGATGTCGCGGATGGGGAGGGCATCCCAATCGCCTTCCTCGAACCGCAGCGTTCCATCCCCGGTGCCCGGGCTTCTCAACGTGCCGATTGCGTCCTCGACGATGTCATACCAGCCGGAGCCGTCCTTGCCCGGCTTTCCGGCCATCGCCACGATCAGCCATTTTTCGGCCCGCGTCGCCGCCACGTAGAGCAGCCGCAGCCGTTCTTCGCGTATCGCGGCCTTCATCTCTTCGGTCCGGGCCTGAATTTCCGGCGTCATCTGGGCGGCCAGCGGCTTCCAGACCGGTCCTTCGGGCAGTTCGACAATCTGATCGCGTATATCGACGCGACGGGGCGCGGTATCGGGCAGGATGACGATGGGCGCTTCGAGCCCCTTTGCCCCATGCACCGTCATCACCCTGATCTGATCTGTCGCGCTGTCGATCTGCCGCTTGATCTCCAGATCGTCGGTTTCCATCCATTGCAGAAACCCCGTGAGGCTGGGCACCGCGTTGCGTTCATAGGCCAGAGCCTGCGAGAGCATCGCGTTGACCCCGTCTTCCGCCTCCGGCCCTAGCCGGGCAAGCAGTTTGCGCCGCCCGTCATGCCGGGTGAGGATACGTTCGATCAGGTCATAGGGCCGCAGAAAGTCGATCTGATCCCTCAGATCCCGCAGCATAGAAACGGTTTGCGGCCATCTTCCCCCTTCGTTCCTGAGCGCCTGCCAAAGGTGCTTTTCGCGGCGCGGGTGGGCCAGTTCGAACAGCTCGTCTTCGGACCAGCCGAAGAGGGGGGAGCGCAGCGCGGTGGCCAGCGAAAGGCTGTCATCGGCGGTGGCCAGAAAGGACAGCAAGGCGCCGATGTCCCTGACGGCCAGTTCCGCGCCCACCTTCAACCGGTCCGCCCCGGCGATGGGCAGACCGGCGGCCTTGCATGCGCGAATGATCTCGGAAAAGACGGCAGACCGGCGCTGCACGAGGATGAGGAAATCGCCCGGCCTGATCCGGCGACGGAAAACGCCGGTCTCCGCGTCGTCGTCGGGGATGTAATGTTCTTCTTCCACCAGCGTCTTGATCTGCGCGGCGATCTGTTCCGCCAGCAGAACGTCATGATGCCGTTCGCCTTTTCGATCCAGCGGATCGGTCCAGACCCTGTCATCCGCGCTTTCGGCGGGGGGCACCACCGGCCAGAGATCGACCCGCCCGGGCAGCGAGTCCTTGAAGGCGATATGCTGGGTGTCCTTGTCGAAGGTTCCGCGCTGGCGGGGATCGAACATCGTATCGACAAGGCGCAGGATCGCCGAGGAGGAGCGGAAGGAATAATCGAGGCTTCGGTTCTGAAATGTTTTGCGCGCCTCCCTGGACGCGGTTTCGAAATGCGCCCGCCGCCGGTCGAATTCCAGCGGATCGGCGCCCTGGAACGAATAGATCGACTGTTTCTTGTCCCCTACGACAAAGATCGTGCGCGCGTTCCCTTCGCGCGCTCCGACGCCGGAAAAGAATTCATCCGTCAGCCGTTCGATGACGTCCCATTGCCGGGGGGATGTATCCTGCGCCTCGTCGACGAGGATGTGATCGATGCCGCCGTCGATGCGGTAAAGCACCCATGCCGCGGCCTCGCTGTCGGTCAGAAGGCTGCGTGCTTTCAGGATCAGATCGTCGAAGTCGAGCCAGCCGCGCGCCTCTTTGGCTTCGGCATAGCGGTGCAGGAACTCGCTGGCAAAGCGGTGCAGAACGAAAGTGCGCCGCGCGGCGGCAAGGGCGATCCGGCGCGCGCGGGCGGATTCCACGCGTTTCATCAGCGCGTTGAGATCATCCTGAAGGTGGCCCGATTTCTTCTGCGTGGCCTTGGTGGGAAACTTGTCGATCTTGGCGCCGAAGGGCTCCGCCGCGCTTGCCCCTGTCAGCATCACGGATTCCAGAACCTGAAGGGCATCGTGATCCAACTGCCGTACCGAAGCCAGCGCATCCGCGGCTTTCTGATCCGTCGGGGAACCTTCCTTCAGAAAAGGCTGAAGGCTCGCCAGCAGATCAGCCTCTCCCCCCAGGAGAACCTCTGCGCAGATCGAAGCCTCGGTGGTGCCGGCGTCGAGGCCGAAGAGTGTCAGGCAATCCGCCTCATCCAGGGGGGCCTCAAAGGCTTCGCGTTTGGACACGATCGCCTGCGTGAGAGAGGATAGATCCTCCGCCCCGCAATGCTGGGCGACAGCTTCCATCAGATCACCCTCCGGATCCCCTGCCATATTCTCCACGATGTCGGCGCGCAGCAGATCGGCTGCGCGTTCCTCCATCTCGATGAATTGGGGGCTGACCCGGGATTCGAGCGGAAACCGCCGTAACAGAGACGCACAGAAGGAATGGATCGTCTGGATTTTAAGGCCGCCGGGGGTTTCGATCGCGCGGGCAAAGAGGGTGCGCGCATCCCGCAACTGCGCGGTCCCGATCTCACCCGTCGTGCCGAGTTCTTCGAGCGCCTTGCGCAACTCCGCATCGCTCAGCATCGCCCAGGCGCCGAGACGTTTGAACAGGCGGTTCTGCATCTCCGACGCGGCGGCCTTGGTGTAGGTCAGGCAGAGAATTTTCTGCGGATCGACCCCGTCGAGCAGCAATCGGGCAACCCGGTCCGTCAGCACGCGGGTCTTGCCCGACCCTGCATTCGCCCCGAGCCATGTGGAGGCATCGGGCCGCGCGGCTTCGATCTGGGCGCGGGTCGCGTCGTTCAGGGCCGTGTCATTCATCTGCCGGCCCCTCGGGAAGCTGCGTCGTATCCCACTCACCGAAGCGGGCAAGCTGGTCATAGACGCCGCCATAGCCTTCGCGTTCCATCATCCGGCGGGAGGTGAAGCCCTGCGCAGGCTGCAGATAGGCCGACAGCAACTTGTGCAGGCCCATCATCGTCTCTGCCGGGGTT
Organism: Sulfitobacter sp. HI0129; assembly: GCF_001635395.1. Taxonomy (NCBI): domain Bacteria; kingdom Pseudomonadati; phylum Pseudomonadota; class Alphaproteobacteria; order Rhodobacterales; family Roseobacteraceae; genus Sulfitobacter; species Sulfitobacter sp. HI0129. Next base: position 10,533 of record NZ_LWGH01000393.1, read on the forward strand.
TCTTCGTCCAATGGGGCGGCAACTTCGGCGGGGCTGGTGCCCAACCCGATAAAGATCGCCCCGGCCACACTGGCGGGCCCCACGGCAGAGAATGCGCCTTCTTCGACCATGGCCGCCTCAATGAGCAACTGCTTGTCGAAGAACCTTTGCTGTTCCTTGGTGGGCGGCTTTCCGGTCTTGTAGTCGTAGATGATCGCCTGTCCCCCCCGGGTGCGGTCGATCCGGTCGGCGGTGCCGCGAATGGTAAATCCGATGTCGTCGAACAGATGCGTGCCGCTCGCGTCCCGTTCGAAGGCAACAGGCTCCGCCATCGCAAGGCGGGCCTGCTCCCCCGCGACGAACCAATCCGCGATCCGTTCGATCCGGGCGAGCCAGAGCTTGCGCGCCGCGTGCCATGGAACCTGTTCCTGTAATACCTCACGCGCGATCTGCATCAGCCGGTCGCGGTTCAGGCTATCGGGGTCTTTCGCGGCTTCGCGCACGAAGTGTTCCATGATCTCATGGACCGCGATGCCCCGGGTCAGCGCATCGGCGGTCTGCATCAGCGGATCCATTGGCCGCAGGCGCAGGACATGTTTGGCATAGATCGCGTAAGGATCGCGGATCAGGGTCTTG
>NZ_LWGH01000394.1:0-13002 GCF_001635395.1 Sulfitobacter sp. HI0129
ATAAGAATGGCGGCCAAGCGCCGAAAGTCGTCGAGCGTGTTCGTGATCGTCAATCGACGGCGGCGCTTCTTGCCAGGTACGCCAATCAGCACCTCGTGGCGGTGCTTGGAAATGTCGATGGCGACCAACAAGGTCGAGGCAGTAGTATCGGTGGCGGTCATAGCCGGTCTCCTCAGCGGTGTGGTTTGTGCAAAACCACTGTTGAGACCTGAGACCCGGTTATGGCCACCCGCGTCGCTATCTGAGGGCTGCGCGCATGGCCATAACCTCAAACAAGCGCCTCTTCCCGACGTGCTACGGCACGGAGTTCACAAGCCGGGCCATCCTGAAATGGGCCGACCAGAACGATGTGCCGTGGCATTACATCGACCCAGGGAAGCCACAGCAGAACGCCTTCATCGAGTCGTTCAACGGCAGCCTGCGCGACGAGCTATTGAACGAGGAGATCTTTGACACCCTGAACGATGCCCGGCGAAAGCTGGCGCTATGGCGATATGACTACAATGCCGTCAGGCCGCATTCGTCGCTCGGAAACCAGACGCCACTGCAAGCGCGCCGAGCGCTTGAGCAATTTGAGGGCTCCGCGCCCGGCGCGCTTGCCCAAACCGAAACCCATGATTATCAAGATCAAACCCGCAGACTCTCGTTATGAACGAGGGACCGAAGGGGGGCAGGTCACTGAGCAATCTCCGCTTTCTCATCCGCGTAGGTCTGGACGCGGCCGTCGGTGTAGAAGAGCCAACCCATCACGCCGCCCTCCGGTCATCGATTTCCATCAGCGCATCGAGCGGCACGCGGTGGGGCTGCATCGCGTCGAAATCCTCGCAATTGCCGCAGTTCTGCACGATCGCGAAGGTGTCGCAGGCATCCTTGAGGATGACCCGGAAGGTGCCGCCGAGGCCCGAGGGCACCTCGTAGGTCCCGCCGATGAGATAGTCCGAGGCCCGGCGCACGAAGACGCGGATGCTGTGGCCATCGGTGGCCAGCCGGATGGCCCCCCGCCCCCGGTCGATGAGAACCTGCACGTCATCCAGGATGTCGGTGTAGAACTGGCCGGTCAGATCGCGAAACGCCATGCGGCGCTGCGCCATCCAGTCGGTGTCCCGAAACGGGTTCATGCCGTCGGCGAAGGCGAAAGAGGGATCGGCCTGTTCGGTGGTGACGATTCGGGTGGTCGTGCCATCGATGCCGTTTGAGCGCAGATGCACACCATTGCCGACGATCAGGATCAGGGCGGGCCTGTCCACGGGCCCGTTCCAGTTGGGCAGGAAGGTTTTGCAGGCGCGCGCATGGGCGATCTGTGCCGCAACAGCGGACGCAGAGAACTTGAGAATAGCCATGAGGATGTCTTTCGGTTGGGTGTGGGAGGGTCGACCCGCGCGGGGAATGCCTCGCGCGGGTCGCGTGAGGACTCAGGCCGCTTGCGCGACCTCGCTGTCAGGCTCGGGGGTTTCCGCAGCGGGCTCCGCCTCATCACAGGCGACACCGGCGGTCTGCATCATGGGCGGGCACCAGGCGGCCACGGCAGCGCGCTGCGCGTCCGTGAGCGTGGCGAAGGGCTCGGCGAAGAGCTTGTCGCAGAAGGCGACGATCTCCTTCTTGCTCGATGAGGCGAGCGTCACAGCCTCCTGGGCCAGACCCAGATCCTCGCCGAGGATCTTCAGGAGCCAAGCCTTCTTGAAGCGGTTGAAGAGGGCCGCATTCGGCGTCCAGTGGGCGCGGATGTCGGGCATGATCTCTATCTCGAACGCATGCATCAGGCTGTCGCGCTGGCGGTCCCGCGCGAAGCAGGACTGCGTGGTGCTGGCCGTGGCATAGGCCACGAGCTTGGCCTTCTCGCCGGCCTCCAGCGCGCGAAACGCCGCGAACTGATCGGCGGGCGCGCGGGTGTCATCGAGCCACGAAAGGTCAAGCGCATCATGCGCCGCCGCCACCTGCTCGAGCGAGGTCTCGTCGATCTCGTCCATCTTGGCATGGCTGCGGTATTCCTTGCGGGCATCGATCTTGATCGCCTGCGTGACACTCATACCGCTGGCCAGAACGTCACTGACCAGCTTGAAGAGCGTCAGATCGAGTGTGGCTTCCGGATGCAGCGCCATCGCGGCCCCAAGCGCCATGGCTCGCTCGGTCTTGAGGTCCTCAGCCAGTGAGGCTGGATAGGTGATTTCGCCGGCGTCCGGGGCCTCCTCCCCGGTCGGATTGGCCGAGGAGCCGCGCGCGCCCTCCTCTTTGACGGTGTCTTCCGGGCGGACGAGGCCCACATGGAGCGTGATCTGCCCACCCTGCCACGACGCGATCACCCCGGACCGCGCGAGGTCCTCGGCGCTGTAGGCCTCCTGCAGATCGCGCGCTTCCTCTTCCAGAGCGTCCACGCGGTCGTAAAGGGCATTGTAGGCACCGTCCTCGAGCCCCTCATCCTCCATCTCGAGCTGCAGTTTCTCGAGTTCGGCGGTGATCTCATCGATGCGCTTCTGGGCGGCCTCATCCGGTTCGATCGGGCCGGGATAGACGCGGCCGTAGTCGGCCATCGCCGTGTAGTCATAGCGGATCATCGCATCGGTCCAGGCGAAGCCCATCTTCGCGCGCGCCTCCTCGGCGGCGGCACCGAGCTTCTCGAGCAGGATCGTCTCGACCAGCACGGCATCCTCGAGCACCGAATGCTCCTCCAGCAGATCGGCCGCGATAGCGCCGCCCCGCGCCTCGTATTCCGCGCGCACGAAAGCCCCGATATCATCGCTGACCTGCACCCCGCGGGATTTGAGCGCCTGCCGGACCGTATACGCTTGCAGATAGCCGCCGTCTTTCGTGAGCGCCTCGAAGACCTCACTCTGCACCTCCTGGCTGGGATGTTCGGCAAAGGCTTTCATCGTGTCGAGCGTGATTGTCTTGGCACGGGCCGCGGCGCGGATGTCGGGGTGGATCAGGCCATAGCGCAACCGGCCTTTCACGGCGGCCACCGTGGTGCCGAAGGTCTTTGCGATGGTCTCGGGCGTCTGGCCGTCGACCTCCATCATCCGGGCGAAGGCCTCGAACTCGTCGATGGCGCTCATCGGCGCCTGGGTGATGTTCTCGGCGAGCGACAGCGCCGTGGTCACATCGCAGTCTTCCGGCACAAGGCGGCAGTCGACCTTGGTCTTCGCCGTGAACCCCTTGGTGGCCTTGTCGGCGATCAGCTCCTTCAGGGCTGCATGGCGCCGGCCACCGGCGAGGACAGCATATTTGCCGTCAAGCTTCTGGACCAGGAGCGGCTGCAGGAGACCCAGCACAGCGATGCTGGCCTTCAGATGGGCGATGTTCTCGGGGTCATAGGTTTCCGGCGCGTTGCTGCGCACATTGGCGGGATGCCGGACCAGATCGCCGATGGCGACGGTGAGGGGGGCAAAACTTGTGGTCATGGGATGTCCTTCTCGGTGGGTGAGATGCGGCCCGCGCGCTTGCGCGTGACCAATCCCCGGCTTCAGGGATCACCAAGACAAAAGGCCCACTTTCCCTTTGAGGGGTCAGTGGGCCTTGAGTTTTCAGATCGACACTTTGGGAAGCCCTCCTGCCCTACCAGTCGCGCGCCAGCATGATGGTCAGCACGCGCATGGTGGTGGCGGGATTATCCGGGGTCTCAGCCCCGTAGCGGAAATCCGAGTCTGCTTCATAGAAATCGATTTTCCAGAACACGGTCTCGCCCCGGATCTCGACCGCCCCGAAATCGTGCCATCCCTCGGGATCATTCTCAGGCTCGAACGTGGCAAACTCACCGGTGGCCTTCACCGCCTCGGCCATGAAGCCGTCATCGGTCTCCATGAGCGAACGGGTCACATGCATGCGGCCTTGGATGGGCTGCGCGGGCGGCACTCCGAGGCATGCGAGCTTGCGAAACGCGTCGTTCTGCGCCGCGATCACGGTCGGATTCGGACTGTCTGGCAGGGGTTGAACGGTCATGGACATGGGGATCTCCTTTGAGAAGTTGAAACACCCTTCTCAAAGCCCGCATTTTCTTTTCTGCTTGGCGGCAGGACCGAAGGAGAAGGTGCCCTACCCGAACAGACCCTTGGGTCTGTAATTCGGGTTGGGGATGGTCTCGACCCAGCCGCCTTGGTCCGTGATGGCCTCGAGCGCTGCCGAAAGCGGATACGCGCCCTCGGACGAGCTCCACCAATAGGCGCCGCGTTTGAAGGTGATGATCTTGCGGCGGCCCTCTTTGAAGCAGGCCACCCGCAGCGTCTTGGGTTCCTTGCATGACATGGAAGTCTCCATTCTCCGTGTGGTCAGGCCGCTTTGGCGCTGCGCCCTGCCCTGCCCGCCTCCGATCTGGCGATCAAGTAGTCGCAAGCGCGCTGTGCATCTGCGGCGTGCTTGAAGATCGCACCCTTGTCCGACCGAAGAACGCGCAACCAATTGTGGAGGTAGGCGGCATTCATCTCGAGCGTATGCGCCGTGAAGCCGAGCGTCTGACCCAGGAACACCGAGGTCAATTCCGCGACGATCTCCTCGCGCGCATAGGACGTGTTGCCAAACTTCGAGAACCCGAAATCACGGTTCAATCGATGGGGGGCTTTCGTGGCATGGGCGAGCTCATGGGCCCAGACCCCGTAGAAATTGCGCGGGTCCTGGAACCGCGTGATGGACGGCATGTAGACCTTGTCCACGGGCGGCAAATAGTACGCCTCCGTTCCTGTGAAGACGGTCGTGATGTCGATCGCATCAAAGAAAGTCTGCATGTGCGGGATGGGCTCGGACGGCGGATGCTCGGGCGCGGGCTCCGGGTCGGGGAAGAAGCTGTCGGGCAAGCCCTCGATCTGGCAGGCATTGAACACGCGGTAGGATTTCTGGAAGCGGAAGATACGGGCTTCCTCGGAACGATCATCGCCATCGCTGCCGTCGTCCTCGCCGCCCGCGTCTTTCCGGCTTTGACCGTAATAAACGACGACAGCAGACTTCTCGCCCTTACGGACCTTTGCGTCCAACGCATTGGCTTGCGGCAACGTCATCCAGAAGGGAGAGCTGTGGCCCGCCATCACGGTCCGCATCGTCAGCAGGAAGTTGTTCACCCCCTGGTAGGGTTCCCCGCCCACGCGCAGGGGGCGACAGCTGCCACCTGCGGTCCAGGGCTTGCGCCACGGCAGGACACCGCGCTCGATGATGCGGATGATTTCGTTTGTGATGACCTCGGAGGCATCGAATTTGGGCGTGCGGGATCGGGCCATGGCTGGCCTCCTTTCGAGTGTTGGTGAGAGGAAGTGGTGACTAGGTTGACTGACGGGACCGCGGATCGTTGACGATCCTCGCGCCGAGTCCTTCGACCATGTCGATGTAGGTGGTCAGCGAGACGGACTTGCCGGAACCCGAAGGTTAAGGGTCACCCGATCCGTCCCGCACCACCCGCGGCAGGTTCGCGAATGCGATGACATCAGTGACGGGTCGGATATCGATGAACGGGGTCCCTCGTGCGACCGCGAGGGCGGCCAAGGGAAAGCGCTCGATCGGCGCGAGGGTCGAGACGGTGGTCCAACCGAGATGGATGAACGTGCCGCCCTCTCCGCAGATCACATGGGCATTCGGCAGCGTCGCCGCCTGCCTGAGATAGCCGAGATCACGCAGGACGGTCTCGCGCTCGAGCTGCAGTGCCTGGCCCGTCTGGCCGGTTCGGCGTAGTTCCTTGTGTCGCCACCACGAGGCAGCGGTCGCGCGTAACACGCGCAAGACACCTGTTTGCATCGGAATGCCCTTCATCAGGAAAGACAGACCGGAATCCGGCCCGGACCCATCCGAGGGACCCCAAAGGCCCTCATCCGTCAGTCACAAAACCCGAAGAACACTTTCTCTTTTTCCGGCCCCTTTGGGCACACAACAAAACCGAAAAGCCCGGCACATCTGCCGAAGCCATTGATTTCATGCAGCAATTCCAGATCGGCAGGCAAGATCGGCAACGCATATCGGCAAAACCTTGCTTGAAAGTACGAAATGTGTTTATTTTTCAATTACTTTGCAAACATGGAAGATCGGCAAAAATGCTGGAAACACCCGCCAGGATCGAACCCTGCTTCTTCGAGGAGCATATTCCCACAGAACTGGCAGACCTTTCGGTCGACATCCAGAGGGAAGCCACCGGGCTGGGACAAGGGTTGCATCCTGACAGCGCAGCCGAACTTGCCGATCTCGTCCGTGTGATGAACTGCTACTACTCCAACCTGATCGAAGGACACAACACGCGCCCCCGCGACATCGAAAGGGCGCTGGCCGGTGCCGAGCTTGAGGAAGAAACCCGTCCCCTCGCCCTTGAGGCCCGGGCGCACGTCATCGTTCAACGGGCCATCGACGAGATGCATCGCAAGGGCACCCTGCCCCGCCCCACATCCGTCGAATTCCTGACTTGGGTCCATAAGAGCTTCTACGACGAGATGCCGGATGAGTTTCGGGTCATCGAACATCCCGACGGCACACAAGAGCCCATCGTTCCGGGACGCATGCGCCAGGATGATGATCGGGAAGTTGCGGTCGGGCGCCACCTACCTCCTTCATCGTCGCGCGTCGCGGCATTCATGGACCATTTCGACAAACGATTTCAGATTGCGGCGCGGTCTTCGAGCGGACGGATCATCGCGATCGCCTCTGCGCATCACCGGCTCAACTACATCCACCCTTTCCCGGATGGTAACGGCCGTGTCAGCAGACTGATGTCTCATGCCATGGCTCTCACAGCGGGGATTGGTGGCCAAGGGCTCTGGTCCGTATCACGTGGGCTGGCCCGCGGGCTAACCGATCGGGGCGAGTACAAACGGATGATGGATCTGGCCGACAGTCCACGCCGCGGAGACCGCGACGGACGGGGGAACCTGTCAGAAGCGGCACTGAAGACGTTTAGTGAATGGTTCCTAAAGGTGACGCTCGACCAGATCACCTTCTCAGCAAGATTGTTCGATCTCGGCGGACTTGACCAACGGTATCGTCGTCTTGTTGCAGATACCATCGATGACAAGCGAGCGCCGGAACTCATCTCGGCGGTTCTTCGGCAAGGGGCACTGGAACGAGGCGATGCGCAGATTGTGCTCAAGACATCCGAGCGTACCGCTCGCAACACGCTGAGTAAACTGACCGCCGCCGGATACCTGACTTCCGCATCTCCGAAGACGCCGGTGCGTTTGGCGTTTCCGTTGGATTATCGAGAGCGGCTCTTTCCAAACCTCTTTGGAGATGGTGACATGCCCGTGTGACTGGCAACCGAAGCACCCTGTTTCTGGCCAAGTCCGCGAGCGCAGCCTCTGACCGTGTTGGAAAGAAGTTCACAGCTGCGAACTATCCCGAGCTATCCTACTTGTCAGCCGAGTTCACAGCTGTGAACTCATCATGCAGCATCCCGCCGCATCAAGGCCATGATCATCGGACCGCAGGAGAACTCCCCAATTGCTGCCTTTGAAGATAGGGTTCTCAAGTAGCCTCCAGGTGATCGGATATCCGCAAACCGTTCAAGCATTGCAACGATCACAACAGACGCTTCTTCGGGACCCATATAGCGTTTCGCCTCGTCCCACGCGGACGGGGAAATACCCATCATGGGCCTGACCACATCAGCCACCCGGACCAGATCGTGCCAGTGGCGCACGGGCTGCTCGGAATACGCTTTGAATTCCTGACAGGAAGCGAGGACGAGACCAAGCGGTATGTTCGGCATCAGTTGATCGTCAATAGTTGCCGTTGAGTTGCCCTCATCTTCAGAACACAGAGGACTATTGGCAACTTCTGGAGTTTCGCGCACAGTGCCTCCGCTCCGCGCTTTTTCTAAGCGAGGTTCAAGATCATAAGAGTCTTTATTTGAATTCTGATAGTGCTGCTCAGAAACAGCATCATTGATGCTCATATTTTCTGTTTCACAGCCATCCAGAAGGCTTCGGGCGTGGTCTAAAGCTGACCCCAAAGCGTCTTCGATGCGCCTAAGGTCTTCCATTTCGAGTTTTCTGCGAAGATCTCGGGCCATTAGGGCCGCAAGATCAGAGAATTGGTCCCAGACGCCCTGATCCGGACGAAGTGAGCGCCCGTACTCGGCCAGCCCTGCGAGGTCACGCCGCATGAGGCTCACAGTGGCACGTAGGCGCTTGTACCGCTCTTCTGCGGCCCGGACGGTCTCAGCGGCCTCACAAACCTCCGGGAAGCGTCGAACGAGCGGAGAGAGGTCGAACCCAAACGCAACCTTTTCGTCGCCGTAGCGGCGGGCATAGCGCTTCCCATTGGGGCTATCGCGCCGGACAACAAAGCCAGTCTGCACAAGGTTGGAGAGGTGGCGCCGCATCGTCGAGCAGGGCATGCCGTTCAGGCGCTCGCAAATCGCCTTGTTGGACGGATGTACAATCAATTCGCTGTCATTGCCTCCGAGAATTGTCGCTTGGTGAAAGCTGACCAGCGCCTGAAGCACCGTCAAATCCCGATCGGACAAGCCGAACGCGACTCGAGCGGCAGCGAGCTCCCTCAGGACCTCCCACTTGTTGGCGCCGGCTGGGGGCAGGTCTTCCTGGGTCGCTGCCTGATGTTTCAGGATGGCAGCATCTATCGTTCGCCGGAACGGCGTTACGGGCGTGTATTCCATTTTGTCATTCACAAAGACAAAAATATCCCGGTCCGCGAATCACTTTGGACTTGCGGAAAATAGCTCCGGACACTACCTTGAAGGTGCTAGAAACAAGTTAGGGTCTCGTGGAGCGATCGCTTTGCGGGACCTTTTCTTTTGCCTTTTCGTGCCTCCTTCTTTGATTTCTGCTCTTCCTCAGTCTTCCGACCGCTGCTTCCAGCGTTCGTGAAGGTCTTCAATCATGTCATGCACTTGCGTCTCGACCCAATCGGCGAAGTCTCCACCCGCCAACTCGATCGATAGGCCCTTGGCAGTGCGTTTGACCGTGCCGCCGCGTTTGCCGCCGATCTTCAGCGGGACGCTGGAAGGTGGGGCAGGGGAGGGCGACTTGGCCGGTTTAATCGCCTTGGTCACAGCCTTTTCTACGGCCAGGAACGCTTGGATGGACGGGTCATTGGTAGAGGCAACGTCATCCACCACCATGGAGGTCTCGGCATTTTCACGTGCCTCTTTCGCGATCCCGATAAGGTCCTCGCGGTCCAGACCATTCTCGTCGATGGCCCGACCAAGGGATTCCCATCGGGGTCGGCCAATGCCATGGGCGGCGCCAATGGCGCGTACCAGATCCGGCCCGACCATGTCCGCGATCGCGATCGCCATAGATATGGACGACTTCGTGACGGTAAGAATTTCTGCAACCTGAGATTGATTTCCGAAGCCGGACGACACTAGGTCCTTTGCGAACAGGGCCTTTTCAATAAAAGACAAATCGCGCCGCCCCATGTTCTCCGAAATCTGAGCACGCAGAGCGCTGTCGTCATCCAGGTTGGTGACTAACGCGCGAACCTTGGTAACCTTATCGGACTGACGGATCGCCTCCAGCCTGCGTCGCCCATAGACCAAAAGGTAGCGATCATCTTCACCCGGCGCACGTCGCACGAGGATCGGAACAGTCTGACCGTTCGCCTCAATCGCATCGCGCAAATCCAGTACATCGGCCGGGTCAAGCCGGTCCGCCATACGCCCGTCTTCGATGCTCGCCGGGTCCAGTTCCCAAACATGATGGGAATCGACCGCGTCGCGGGCGGACCGAAGGGCGCGATTCGAGGTCATCATCGGTGTCACAGCACCTGTCTGAGGGGCAGGGGAGGGGGCCCCAGCTGCCGCGAGACTGTCCAGCATTGACATGCGCTTCTTCTTGCCACTGGTCATGTGCGCCCCCAGGTTTTCTGGATTAGGTCGGCGATCTCGTCATTCAGCGTATTCAGGCTCTCAATCGCGCGATCATAGGTGGAACGCGTGAACGCGCTGCGTTCCACTTCATAAAGTGTCTGCTTGGTCAGGCCCGCATCTGAGATGGCTGTGGACTTCAACATGGGCGAATTCAGCACGGCTTCGCCGTACATTGTTCGCAGGAAAGCCACGATGCGGTTCTGCGGCGCATCCTGCGGCTCGTAGCGGGTCAAAACATAGCGCATCCAGTCATGAGACATGTCAGCGCCGCTCTCGGCGATCACGTCCATGAGGTCGGCTGTCATGCGGAGGAATTGCGACATGGACATCACATCGAGCATCTCTGGATGGATGGTCACCAGAACGCCCGTGGCCGCGGACAGGGCGGACATGGTCAGAAAGCCAAGCTGCGGAGGGCAATCTATGACGACCACGTCGTAGTCTTCATCGACCTGGGCCAGCGCCTCCTTCACGCGGAAGAAGAAAAGTCCGGCATTGCCCTGCGCCAGCGCGCGCGGGGTGTCGTGCTCGAACTCCATCAGTTCGAGGTTGCCGGGGATCAAGTCCAAATTGGGGATATAGGTATTGCGGATGACCGACCGGATCGGCTCCGGGTCCTCATAGCGGATCGCATCGTAGAGAGTGCCGCCATCTTCGAGGTCCAATTCCGGCTGAACGCCGTGCAGCGCGGTGAAGGAAGCTTGTGGGTCAAGATCAATGCCCAGCACACGATATCCGCGCAGGGCAAGCCGTTGGGCGAGATGGGCAGAGGTTGTTGTTTTTCCGGACCCGCCCTTGAAATTCATCACGCCGATGACCTGAAGATGATCACCTTCTCGTCGTCCGGGAACGTAATCGCCCGGCTTGCGAGCGGTTTTTTCAAGGAGCACACGCAGCGCCTGGATATCCTGCGCCGAGTAAAGACGACGGTTGCCGGCGGTCAGCTCGGGAGAAGGCCCTTTGCCATCCAAGTTGAGTTTGCGAAGATAGGAATCGTTTACGCCGAGCAGCGCCGCAGCCTCACCAGAGGTGAATTTGCGCATGGTCTTCTCGGCATCGGGTGGAAACAGGCTCTCACGTTGCGAATGCAACTGGTTCGCCAGCCATTCCGAATGCTGGCGGATCACCGCGTTGAGATCCTCATGCACAAAGGTATTATCCATCTGCCCTCTCGCTTCCGAGACATCGCGTCTTTGGCGTGTTCACGGAAATTGACGTTTTTTGCCTCGTTTCCGTGACTATTGGCGCAAGAGTCGGATTCGCGCAAGGTTTTTCCACATCTAGTGGGCGAGTCCTCACCGAACACAAGGCTGTTAGGCTTCCTGCTGCATGGTGTAACGCACCGCATCTCACGAAAAGGGACAGGGGAGAACTCTTGTCGGAGGGCTCCAGCATGGCTTTGAGCGCACCAGAGCTTGCCTTTTGACAGTTCTGGATATACATTATTGGATGTTTATCCATGCCTGAGAGAACAAGATGCAAGTTGCCAAATGGGGAAACTCCCTTGCCGTCCGGCTACCCGCGGATCTTGTGAGGGAACTCGGCTTAAAGGAAGGCGATCAGGTCGACCTGGTAAAGGACGATGGAACCATTCTTGTGAGACGCCAACCTCGCGCCGATGAAGTTCTACAAGGGCTAAGGCGGTTTCGCGGAAAACTGCCCAAGGACGCGCGTCTAAGCCGCGACGCCGCGCATGAGCGCTGAATTCGCAGACACGAATGTTGTGCTCTATCTGCTCGACGATGGTCCAAAGGCTGAGAGGGCGGAGGAAATTCTGGGGCAGGGACCCCGGATCAGCGTTCAGGTCCTGAACGAAGCGATGGTCAATTGCCGACGGAAAGCTGGGCTCAGTTGGGAAGATACCGGAGCGTTTCTTGAGGGTATTACGTCCGTATGCCCTGTCGAGGGCCTAACGGTTCAAACCCATCAAGTCGGTCGCGCGTTGGCAGAGAAGTACCAGTTATCGGTCTATGACGCGATGATCGTGTCTGCCGCGCTGATCGCTGGGTGCACGACTTTGTGGACTGAGGACATGCACGACGGATTGCTGGTCGAGGATCGGCTGCGCATCGTCAATCCATTTGCCTGACCAGCAACCCAAGTCGCTCCGCCCGTTCCAACAGCATCCTGACGGATGACGGTTGCCAGCTTGTACGTCCCCGTGGAGTCCGCTCACGCATGGCTTCCAACCGGTCGCAGATCGCCTGTAGCGTGATATCCGGGTCCGAACCTTTGATGGCCGCAACAATCGCAGGCAGGCGATCGTCGGTTTCGCGACGTCCAGCGCGGGCCAGCACCTCGGTAGGCAGGAAACCGTCGCGGACATAGGCCTTCACAGCGCGCAAGAGACGGCTTTGGGTCCAGCGACGCGCCTCGGGCAGGGGGCCGTTGATGATGCGCACAACGTCTTCCCAGGCCAAGTCGGGGCGCAACCGGCGCACATGGGGCACCCAGTCTTGAGCCGTCTCGTTCAGCCGCTCCATGTAGCCGTCTTGCCGCGCGAGCCGCACCTTGCGTAGCGCCGCTGGATCGCGGGCGCGTAGGCCCGGGTTCCCGCCGACCCGGCCCTTGGCACGGGCGCTCGCCAGCCCCGCCTTGGTACGTTCGCGGATCAGAGCGCGTTCGAACTCGGCCGCGGCGCCCAGAACCTGCAGCGTAAACTTGCCTTGCGGGGATCCGGTGTCGATCGGGTCCTGAATGGAACGAAAGAACACCCCCTTGGCCTCCAGCCGTTCGATCACCTCCAGCAGATGTGAGAGAGACCGCGCCAGCCGGTCGATCCGAACGACAACCAGCGTGTCGCCGCTCTGGACACGCTCGAGTACACGAGCAAGCACCGGACGCGCGCGATTGCCGCCTGAGGCGTGCTCTTCATGGATTTCGACGCATCCCGCAGTTTGCAGGGCCTCAGACTGGGGCAGGGGGGTCTGATCCTCTGTCGATACGCGGGCGTAGCCTATCAGGGGCATGAAAACGGGGCCGTTTGCAGTTTAAGGTGCCATCACTAAACGACCGTTTGTAAATGAATGCAAGGGCGCGCTCTGTGGCGCTGTTCATCAGAAAGCCCTTGGTTTCCATACGCAGAGCGCGATCAGGGAGGTCTCGCGGACCATCGCGCGCGCGTGCTATGTAAGGTGTACAAACGCACTCTGATAAAACCCTTGGGTAAAGCTCAAAATAGCTGTATTTTGCGCATATGAGGCCTGGAACCCCCG
>NZ_LWGH01000395.1:0-2602 GCF_001635395.1 Sulfitobacter sp. HI0129
AAGCCTAGGAGCGCGATATACAGACGTTGATCCATCGAATGAACCAAACCGCCCACATATCTCTTCAGATACTATCAATTTCAAAGAGCGTAGAGACAAAATCGACTGAGATGCGCCCTAACTTTTTGGCGCGCCCCGCCTCGTTTACCTCTGATTTTAGTCTTCCGCCTCGTTTCCGTCTGGTTCGTTTCCGTTCCGTCTGGCCCGTCTGGCGCCCCGTTGGAGCGTCTCTGCTCGTCCGGTAAGGGGGGTTCTAGAGTTAGTGGCTGATACCTGCAACCACTTTTTTCAGGAAAAACGCACTTTTTGTCTCCGGGTCATTTTTCGCCGTTAAAACAGGGTGTTGGGTGAATAAAATTGCGCCGGGATGGCGCTAACGGCGATTTTGTTGCTCTGACCATAGGTAAGCCTGTCGAACCTGTTTTCCATATGTTGGGGTCTCACCCGTCCCGGACGCTACGATTCACCCGGGAGGGCATGAATCGGGTGCGATTCACTGGCTGAATCGGACCGACTCGTCTGAATCGGCGGGGTGACTCGGGGCAGGATTCGTCTCCGACACCGCCTCAGGGGCAAAAAAGAAGCGATTCACCGGGGGTGAATCGCTTCTCTGCTTTCTCAGGATGGGGATCGGGGGCGCGTTTTCTGTCGTCAGCCCGATTTTTTGCGCCGACCCGGGATTCGAAGCGCCAGCAAGCCGAGAATAACCGCCATATAGATGAGCGGTTCGAGCTGAATGCCCTTCACCAGCCAGATGTAATGTACACCGCCGAGGATCACTGCCGCATAGGTCAGCTTGTGCAGCTTCCGCCAGCGGGGCCCGAGTCGGCGCACCGACCAGTTGTTCGATGTCGCCGCCAGGGGAATCAGGCAAAGGAACCCGGCCATGCCTATCGTAATGTAGGGACGCTTCAGGATGTCGGACCAGACCCGGTCCAGCGTCTGGATGTCGAGAAACGCCCAGACAAGAAAATGCGACAGTATATAGACGAAGGTCATCACACCGATGGCGCGGCGGAACCGGATCAGGTTCAGGCCCGCGAAACGCCGAAGCGGCGTAATGGCCAACCCCGCGATCAACAGCTTCAATCCGAGCGCACCGTATTCACGCTCCAACGCATTGATCGGCTCCGGGCCCAGCCCCCCGGTCAGCCCCAGATAGAAGAAGTAGGGGATCGGCAGAGACAGTATTATATAGAGCGGCCAGATCGGCACCCGCCGCAGAGTTTGGTTCAGGCGATCGACCACCGAAGGGGCCGACCGCGCGCTGTTTTCATAGGCCACTTAGAAGTTCGCTTTCAGGTCCATGCCGGAATAGAGGCTCGCGACCTCTTCCTCGTATCCGTTGAACATGAGCGTGGGGACACGCCGGGCAAACAGGCCTCCTCCGATGGGCCGTTCCGTCGCCTGGCTCCATCTGGGGTGATCCACCTCAGGGTTCACGTTGCTATAGAAACCGTATTCCCGGGGGTTCGCCTTGTTCCAGCTGGTGGGCGGCTGGGTATCCGTGAGGGTAATCCGCACGACCGACTTGATGGACTTGAACCCATATTTCCACGGAACCACCAATCGAAGGGGCGCCCCGTTCTGGTTGGGGATGTCGTTGCCGTAGATACCCGTCGCCATGATCGTCAGCGGATGCATCGCCTCGTCCAGCCGCAACCCCTCGACATAGGGCCATTCAAGGACGGGGAACTTCACGCCGGGCATCTCATCCGGGCGCAGCGCCGTTTCGAAGGCAACGTATTTCGCGCCGGATTGTACGCCCGCCATATCGAGCAGGTCGGCCAGTTCGAAACCGTTCCACGGAACGACCATCGACCACGCCTCCACGCAGCGGAAACGATAGAGACGATCCTCGATCGTCACCGCTTTCATGATATCCTCGAAAGCGTAGTCGCCGGGCTTGTCCACCATACCTTCGATCTTCACGGACCAGGGTGTGGTCGTCAGCTGATCGGCATAGCGGGAAGGGTCATCCTTACCGGTGCCGAATTCATAGTAATTGTTGTACTGAGTGATGTCTTCGTAATCGTTGGGGTCCAGCGCTTCCTGCGCGAGAGCGGGGCTGCCCCCCAGCCCCGATGCGAGGCCAAGCCCCGCGACCCCGCCCGCCATGATCTGCCGACGGTTCAAAAATGCGGCCTCCGGCGTGACATCGTTTTCCGAAAGGGTATTCTGCCAGCGGTTTGCCATGATGCTACTCCTCTATATACTTGCGTAAATGTAGTGTCGGCCCTGGCTCGAACAAAACGCTATCGCCTCACGTTTCAGCCAGCACACCCGATTGTCAGCGAAGGAGATGCACCGTGTTCCGCCTTGTCCTGCCATTCTTCGTCAGCCTCGCCCTGCCCCTCAGCGCACAGGAAATGGTCACATACGAAACCGATCAGCTGACGACCACACCCTGGTCCGTGAAGATCGAAGGTATGGTGGACAAGCCCGGCGACTACGCTTTCGAGGATATCATGAAAGCGGTGACGATCGAGGATCGTCTCTATCGTTTCCGCTGCGTGGAGGCGTGGTCGATGGTCGTTCCGTGGAACGGTTTCGAACTGGCCGACCTGCTCGATATGGCGGGCGTACAATCCGGCGCGAAATA
>NZ_LWGH01000396.1:0-3794 GCF_001635395.1 Sulfitobacter sp. HI0129
CCGCCTGCCCGGAGAGGTCGATCTGGCCGAAACCCAGGTGCATGGCCGCCTGTGGCTGCGCGGCGCCCGGCGCGGGAACGCGGCGCTTGAACCGGAGGATTTCGGCATGTCCTTCGGCTACAGCTACATCTGATCGGCGGACCAGCCCCGGTAGCCGAGAGCTTCGGAAATATCCTGCGCCGCGGCCCTGAGCGCGGTTTCGATCGGCCCGAGTTGCGGCGAACCCTCTGCGAAGATGCTGGAATGGCCGGTGACGTTGATCGCCGCCACGGCTTCGCCCCGGTGGTCGTAGACAGGGGCCGCCGCCGAGCCGATTTCGGCTTCGAAGTTCGCGACGCTCCATGCCATGCCGCGGCTGCGGTCATTGGCCAGTTGTTCCAGCAGAGCGTCGAGAGAGGTGCGGGTTTTCGACGTGAAGGCTTCGAGCGGGTGGTCGGCATAGAGCGCGCGCACCTCTTCTGCCGGGAGTTCGGCCAGCAGGATGCGCCCGATGGTCGTGGCGTGCGCGGGCAGGCGGGTCCCCTCGCGCACGGTGCTGGCCAGATGGGACACCGGCGTTTCGCGCGCGAGATACACGATTTCATGCCCTTCGCGCACGCCCAGATGCGCCGACAGCTTCAGCGCGGCCACTAGCCGTTGCAGCACGGGCCGCGCGGTCGGCACGATCCCGCGATCGTTCAACGCTTCGGCGGCGAGCGAGATGAGCCCCGTGCCCAGCCGATAGCCGCCTTCGTGCGGCAGCGCCTCGATCAGGCGCTCCGCCTCCAGCGTGGCAAGGATACGCACGAGCGTGGTACGGTTCACCCCCGTCGCCTTCGAAACCTGACTGATATTACCGCACCGGTTCCCCGCCGCGATATAGCGCAGCACCCGCAGCGCGCGGACGACAGGTTGGACGGAATATTCGGGGGTCTTATTTTCGGCCATGGGGCATGTTTCATATTTTGCGCAGAATGTTCAATTGTGAACTTCTTGGTCAGCAACACAGGTCCCGCGTCAAGCGATATCTTTCCGCAGTCGGGGCCGGGGGCTTTGACAAATCGGCTTCTGGCGTCGTGCGGTCACGGGTAATATGATCCATGGAAAGAGATAGCAGCGGGCTTGCCCCAAAGGGTGGCGGGCCAACATGTGCGGGGATGGCCGGATGATCGAGAGCCAGGGCGAACGCGTGCGCCAGCCGCAACGAAAGCGCGGTGTGATCCGGTTCGAACATTTGCTCGACGCCACCGAAACGCTTTTGACGAAATGGCCCGACAGCGACATCAGCCTCGCGCTTGTGGCGAAGGAAGCGGAAGTGCCGCTGCCGTCGATCTACCATTTCTTTCCCAACAAGGATGCGATCCTTGTGGCGCTGGCCCAACGGTATCACGCCCAGCTTGCGGAAATGGCGCGCGCGCCTCTCGATCCGCCGCCTGCGGGGTGGCAGGACATCATCCGCAGACGCCAGCAGAGCGGCGTGCGGTTCCTGAACGATCATCCTTCCGCGCTGAGGCTTTTCATGGGGGCCGGGGTCAGTGCAGAGGTGCGCACGCTCGACCTGCAGGGCAACGCGAGGCTGGCCGAGATACGCGCCGAAGAGTTCCGGCATTGGTTCGACTGCCGCGGCATCGCGGATCTGGAGACGCGCCTGGCCGTGTCGATCGGGGTTATGGATGGGGTCTGGGCGATTTCATGGTCGCAGCATCGTCGCCTGACGGATCATTATCTGGAAGAGAGCATCCGCGCCTCTGTCGCCTATCTGCGGTGTTACCTGCCGGAGATTCTGCCGCGCCGGTCCTGAGTCAAAGTTAGCAAAACTAATTATCACTAACTTTTTGTTTCTTGCCTGAGGCGCCCGCCCGGCAAACTGGGAATTTGACCGCAAAATCCCCGGATAGGCCCCAATACCTTGGCGATCATTCCCGTTTTCGGGGAAGGTAACAGCGTAGCAACTGGCCACGAATACCCACTATGCGGTCAAATTTTCTGTCGCTAACCTGAATACAGCGCCGCCGGGCCGATGCGTTCAGGCGGGCGTAATGCGCCGGTCGGGGATCCCGGTACCGGCAAAGTCGCCACCAGGGAAAGGAAAGTGAAAATGACAAAGACCTTCTTGCCGAAGAGGACCAGCTTGCTCGTGACGGCGGCCGGTGCGCTGCTGGCTGCCACGCCATTGGCCGCGCAGGATACGCTGGTCATCGGACGGTCGATGGACGTCAACTCGCTCGATCCGGCGCGGGCCTTCTGCGACACCTGCCAGATATATCTGACGGCCGTTTACGAACCACTGCTGACCCTCGGCGAAGACAACCAGACGCTGGTGCCGAAGCTCGCCACAAGCTGGGACAACAACGAGGACTTCACGGAATTCACCTTTCAGCTGAACCCCGATGCCGTGTTTTCCGATGGCAGCCCGGTGGAGGCGCAGGATGTCGTGTGGTCCTTCGAGCGTCTGCGCAACCTCAAGGGCTCTCCGTCGTTCCTGATGGATGGCACGCAAAATATCGAAGCGGTCGATGCCAAGACCGTCAAAATCACCGTGGATGCGCCCAATTCGGAATTCCTCAACAAGGTGTCGGCGCCCTATACCGGCATTCTGAATTCCGAAGCCGCAATGGCGGGCGGGGCCATCGGCGATGAAACCGCCGACACGGCGGACGGGGCCGAAGGCTGGTTCCTCGAGAACTCCGTCGGCAGCGGGCCGTTCGTTCTGTCCAACTACGCGCCAGAGGACGAACTGCGCCTGTCGCGCAACGATGCCTACTACGGCGATGCGCCTGCCTTCGACGAAGTGGTCATCACCCAGATACAGGATTCCGTCAGCCAGGCGCAGGCGCTTGAAACCGGATCGGTCGACATTGCGATGCAGCTTGATGCGGATACCGCCAAGGCGCTCGACAATCCCGATGTGGTGACCGAAATCGTGCCGTCCTTCAACTTCATCTACTTTGCCTTCATGCCCGGATCGGAAGCCATGAAGGACAAGCTGACGCCGCAGGTGCGCGAGGCGCTGACCTATGCGGTGGATTACGACGGGATGATCGAATTCACGGTGGGCGGCAACGGCAACAAGATCGCGGCCCCCATTCCCAACGGCTTCCCGGGGACGGCGAACCTGACGCCGCGCAGCCAGGACGTGGAAAAGGCCAAGGCGATGCTCGCGGAAGCGGGGGTCGGCGACGGGTTCACGATGGAGGCGGTCTATCCGAACGACAACGTCTATGGCGTCGATCTGAACGTCATGATGCAAAAGCTGCAGCAGGACTTTGCGCAGGTCGGGGTGGATGTATCGCTCAAGCCTGTCACCTACCCGGTCTGGCGTGAGGACATGGCCAATGGCCGGGCCGACCTGACGGCGGTCTACTATGCGCCGGACTACTACGGTTCGGGCCAGTACGCGGCCTATTTCGGCATGACCGATGGGTCGACCTGGGTGCAGCGGGCGGGCTACAATTCCCCCGAAACGGTGCTGAACCCGGCGCAGGGCGAAATCTATGCCGAAGCGCTGGCCGCCTCTGGTGACGCAGCCGTCGCCAAGTACGAAGAGCTTGCCAAGTCGATGATGGCCGACAATGTCATCATCCCGGTGGTGAGCCCGAACCTCGTTCTGGCCTATCGCAGCGATATCGAGGGCGTGCGTTACAGCGCCTGCTGCAACCTGCCGCTTGCCGAAATCTCGCGCAAGTAAGGGGGGCCGCCATGCTGCGCTATATCATACGCCGGATTTTGGGAGTGCCCTTCCTGCTCCTTGGCGTGGCCAGCGTGGCGTTCATCCTGTCGCAAAGCACCAAGGGCGACCCCCTGTCCGCCCTGGT
>NZ_LWGH01000397.1:0-5319 GCF_001635395.1 Sulfitobacter sp. HI0129
CCGGATGCGAACCGTGATTCCATATCTCTGGGAGGAGACATCATGAAAATGCTTACCGCCGCCACAGTGGCGCTCACCCTTTCGGTCAGCGCGACCGCCGTTGCCGCGGCCTGCGAAGATGGCGAGATCGTCATCAAGTTCAGCCATGTGACCAACACCGACAAGCACCCCAAGGGTCTAGCGGCCTCGCTGCTGGAGCAGCGTGTGAACGAAGAGATGAACGGCAAGGCCTGCATGGAAGTCTTCCCGAACTCCACGCTCTATGACGACGACAAGGTGCTCGAAGCGATGCTTCAGGGCGACGTCCAGATGGCGGCACCTTCGCTGTCGAAGTTCGAGCAGTTCACCAAGGTCTTCCGCCTGTTCGATCTGCCTTTCGTTTTCAAGAACATCGAAGCGGTTGACGAATTCCAGAACTCCGAAGTCGGCGCGGAGATGAAGAACTCCATGGAACGCCGTGGCCTGACCGGTCTCGCATTCTGGCACAACGGCATGAAGCAGATGTCGGCAAACAAGCCGCTGATGCTGCCCGAAGACGCCAATGGCCTGAAGTTCCGCGTTCAGCCTTCCGACGTGATCAAGGCGCAAATGGAAGCGATCGGCGTGAGCCCGCAGCCGATGGCCTTCTCCGAAGTGTACGGCGCGCTGCAGACCGGCGTTGTGGACGGTCAGGAAAACACATGGTCGAACATCTATGGCCAAAAGTTCTTCGAGGTTCAGGACGGTGTCACCGAAACCAACCACGGCGTTCTGGACTACATGGTCGTGACCTCCACCGACTGGTGGGAAGGTCTGCCCGAGGATGTGCGCAGCCAGCTGGCGACCATCATCGAGGAAGTGACCGAAGAGCGTAACGCCGCCGTCGGCGAAGTGGACGCAGAAGCGCGTCAGGCGATCCTCGACACCGGCACCGAGATCCGTGAGCTCACACCCGAGCAGCGTCAGGTCTGGGTCGACGCGATGAAGCCCGTCTGGGAACAGTTCGTCGATGACGTCGGTCAGGAAAACATCGACGCCGCACAGGCGATCAACGAAAAGCACTAAGCGTTTCAGGAACGCTTTGGCTCCGGCCCCCATATGAAGGGGGGCCGGGGTCTTCGACGTATCCGCATCACGGGGAGAGGCCGGGATCATGGCAACGACATATGCGCCGCGCGGCGCATTGGGGCAATTCGTCCATCGGTTCGAGGAAACGGTGATCGCCGTCATACTGGGCGCGATGACCATTATCACCTTCATCAACGTGGTGCTGCGATACGGGTTCAACATGTCCCTGATCTGGGGGCTGGAGGCCGTTACATTCCTGTTCGCATGGCTCGTGCTCTTCGGCGTGAGCTATGCCGTGAAGGTGACGGCGCAACTGGGTGTGGATGCTGTCATCAACCTCTTCTCGGACGGTCCGCGCCGGGTGTTCGCATTGATCAGCGGGGTCATCTGCATCATCTACGCCGTCTTTCTGCTCAAGGGAGCGTGGGACTACTGGGCGCCCTTTGCGGGGCTCGATGCCACCACCGGGCGCTGGTTCCCCACCGGCTTCGCCGACAGCCGCGATCAGGCGTGGTACGCGGTCGTGGATATGCCGATGCCAGAATGGCTGCGCTTTATCGAGCCGATCATGAACGAGGGCGAGGCCTATGAAAAACTGCCTCGGTTCATTCCCTATGCGATCCTGCCCATTGGCATGGCGCTGCTGCTGTTCCGCTTCATCGAAGCGACCCTGCGGGTCGTGCGCGGCGAACAGGACAGCCTGATCGTGAGCCACGAGGCCGAAGAGGCCATCGAGGACGTCAAACATATGAACGCGGAAGATTGAGCCGATGGAAGTAGTCATCCTTTTCACGATGGTCATCGGCCTGATGCTGATCGGCGTGCCCATCGCCGTTTCGCTGGGCATGTCGTCGATCCTGTTTCTGCTGGTGCTCAGCGACACGTCTTTGGCCTCCATCGCACAGACGCTGTTCCAGGCGATGGCGGGGCATTACACGCTGCTGGCGATCCCGTTCTTCATCCTTGCTTCCTCCTTCATGTCGACCGGGGGCGTTGCCCGGCGGATCATCCGCTTTTCGGTGGCGCTGGTGGGGCATCTGCCCGGCGGGCTGGCGATTGCGGGCGTTTTCGCCTGTATGCTTTTCGCGGCCCTTTCCGGCTCTTCCCCGGCCACGGTGGTGGCGATCGGGTCGATCGTGATCGCGGGCATGCGGCAGGTGGGCTACAGCCGCGACTTCGCCGCCGGTGTCATCGCCAACGCGGGCACGCTGGGTATCCTCATTCCGCCGTCCATCGTGATGGTGGTCTATGCTTCGGCCACGGATGTGTCCGTCGGGCGGATGTTTCTCGCCGGGGTCATTCCGGGCCTGCTGGCGGGCACGATGCTGATGGTGACGATCTATGCCATCGCCAAGCTGCGCGACCTGCCCAAGGGCGACTGGCAGGGCTGGGGCGAGGTCTGGGCCTCGGGGCTGGAGGCAGGCTGGGGTCTGTTTCTTATCGTGATCATTCTGGGCGGCATCTACGGCGGTATCTTCACCCCGACGGAGGCCGCGGCGGTGGCGGCGGTCTATGCGTTCCTGATCGCCAGCTTCGTCTACCGGGATATGGGGCCGCTGGCCGCCGCACCCGCCGGCCAGCCCGCGATGGCGGCATTGGTCGAGGAGCCGAACCCGCGCCATACCGCCGGCCCCGCCGACGTGGACCCGGGCCGGAAATACACGCTGCTGCAAAGGCCCTGGGCGCTTGTGACGGCCTTCTTCCACCGGGACACGCGCGATACGCTTTTCGAGGCGGGCAAGCTGACCGTGACGTTGATGTTCATCATCGCCAACGCGCTGATCCTCAAGCATGTGCTGACGGACGAGCAGATCCCGCAGCAAATCTCTGCAGCGATGCTGGACGCGGGCTTCGGACCGATCATGTTCCTTGTGATCGTCAACGTGATCCTGCTGATCGGGGGCCAGTTCATGGAGCCTTCGGGCCTGCTGGTGATCGTGGCACCGCTGGTCTTTCCCATCGCCATCGAACTGGGGATCGATCCCATCCACCTTGGTATTATCATGGTCGTCAACATGGAGATCGGGATGATCACGCCGCCCGTGGGCCTCAACCTCTTCGTGACCTCCGGTGTCGCCAATATGCCGATGATGTCGGTGGTCCGGGCGGCGCTGCCCTTCCTTGCGGTGCTCTTTGTCTTCCTGATCATGGTGACCTACATCCCGATCCTCAGCACGTGGTTGCCCACGCTGATGATGGGGCCGGAGATCATCACGCGGTAGCACCATTGCCCGCAGCGCCTTTCGGTGCTGCGGGCGGATTGCGATGAGTATTTGGAAAAGGGTGAAGGGGCGGTGCCGCTTCAGCTTTGCGCAAGCGCCGCGACGATGGGGTTGAAATCCGCAGCCTTGAGAGAGGCGCCGCCCACCAGCGCGCCATCCACATTCGCGATGTCGAAGATTGCCGCGGCATTCCCTGCTTTGACCGAGCCGCCGTAGAGCAGCGGGATGCTGTCGGCGAGGGGGCGGCCGAAACGGTCGGTCAGCTTGGCGCGGATGTAATCGTGTACCTCGGCGATCTGGGCGGGTTCGGCCTGTCGGCCGGTGCCGATGGCCCAGACGGGCTCATAGGCGATGACAATATTGCTGTCGGTCGCGGCATCGGGGAGCGAGGCGGCAAGCTGCGCGCCGATCACCTCCAGCGTGTTGCCCGCGTCGCGCTCCGCCTCCGTTTCGCCGAGGCAGAGAATGGCGGTGAGCCCGGCGTCCCATGCGGCGGTGACCTTGCGGCGTATGTCAGCGTCGGTTTCGCGGTGCAGGCTGCGGCGTTCGGAATGGCCGAGGATGACGTGGGTGGCGCCGCTGTCGGCCACCATGGCGGCAGAGATGTCGCCGGTATAGGCGCCGCTGCTTTCGGCGTGGCAATCCTGCGCCCCGATGTGAAGGCCGGAGAGCTTGTGTGCCGTAGCGGGGGCGAGGAGGGTGGCTGGCAGGCAGACCACCACCTGCGGCGCGGGATCGGGAAGGGCAGCGGCGATGGCGTCGAGGCAGTCGAGATCTGCCCGCAGGCCGTTCATCTTCCAGTTTCCGGCGGCTATCTGGCGGGGCATCCGTTCTCCGTTCGCAAGGGGTCGGATACCGAAGTCGCAGGTGCGCCGCGCGAGGTCAAGTACCGGCGGAGGCGCAGCCCCCCGCGCCGGTTCACCCGGCGGTCAGCTTGTCGTCGAACTTGATGGATTCGCCGCAACCGCAGGCTTCGGTCACATTGGGGTTCTTGAACTTGAAACCGGATTCCAGAAGCGTGGTTTCATAGTCGATCTCGGTCCCGAAGAGGAACATCTGCGCCATGGGCGCGATCATCACGCAGGCGCCATCCTGTTCGACGACCTCATCCGCGGGATCGGCGGTGTCGACGTATTCCATGGTGTATTCCATGCCCGCGCAGCCGCCTTTCTTGACGCCGATGCGCAGGCCCGCGTGGCCGGCGGCCTTCATCAGGCGCTGGATCTGCGCCGAGGCGGCGGGGGTGAGGGTGACGGCCTGTTTGCCGGGTATGCCGAACATGAAAGGATCTCCTTTGCAGGCAAGATAGGCGGTAGCGCTCGCGATCTCAACCCGGGGGTTGCGATCCTGGTCGGGGTTGCGCGGGCCGGTTACATGAAACCCAGTTCGAGCCGCGCCTCGTCGGACATCATATCCATGCCCCAGGGCGGCTCCCAAACCAGCGCCACGTCGACCTGCTTGACGCCCGGGATGGGTTCGACCGCGTCGGCAACCCAGCCCGGCATCTCGCCCGCGACGGGGCAGCCGGGGGCGGTCAGCGACATCTTGATGTCGACCTCGTTGGCCTCGTTGATGTCGATCGTATAGATCAGCCCCAGTTCGTAGATGTTCACCGGGATCTCGGGGTCATAGACCGTGCGGCATGCCTCCACGACCTGCTCGTAAAGCGGATGGTCCGTGGAGGACGGTGCGATCAAGGGCGTGCCTTCTACGGGGTGGGACTGTTCGGTCATCGGGGCCTCGCGTCTGTTCCTGAGCGTTTATATAGGAATTCCGGCGGGCGCCGTCCAGAGGGGGTCAGGCCTTCTTACGCCGCCGGACGGGCCGCGGTTTCGCGCGCATCTCGATCTCGTCATAGAGTTTGCCGACGATATCCTTGCCGGTGGCCTTCTCGATCCCCTCGAACCCGGGGGAGGAATTCACCTCCAGCACCTTGGGCCCGTCGGAGGAGCGCAGAAGGTCCACACCGGCCATGTTCAGGTTGAAGGATCGGGCGGCCCGCAGGGCGGTTTCCCGTTCGGCTTTTGATATGCGCACCACCTGCGCCGTG
>NZ_LWGH01000398.1:0-28088 GCF_001635395.1 Sulfitobacter sp. HI0129
ATCGCCGACGAGGGTGGCACACCGCAATATGCGCGGCCGATGTGCGTGGGCGAGGTCAAATCCAAAGGTCAGGGCGAGCTGGAAAAGGACATTGCCAACCTCAAGGCGGCGATGGACGCGCATGGGGTCGAACGCGGCTTCATGAACGCGGCGTCACCCGGCGTGATCTCGCTGTTCCTGCAGAACGATTTCTACAAGACGCGCGAGGCCTATCTGGCCGCGCTGGCCGATGCATTGAAGGCGGAATACGAGACCATCGTCGCCTCCGGCCTCGACCTGCAACTCGACTGCCCCGACCTCGCGCTCAGTCGTCACATGCTGTTCAACGACCTCAGCGACGCCGAGTTCGTTAAGGTCGCGGCCAGCCATGTGGAGGCGCTCAACCATGCGCTCTCGGATGTGCCGCAGGACAAGGTGCGCATCCACATCTGCTGGGGCAATTACGAGGGGCCGCATGTCTGCGACATTCCAATGGCCAAGATGTTCGACACGCTGATGTCGGCCAAGGCGCGCTATGTGCTGTTCGAAACGTCGAACCCGCGCCACGGCCACGAATGGACGGTGTTTCGTGACCGCAAGGGTGACATCCCCGACGACAAGGTGCTGGTGCCCGGCGTGGTCGACACCACTACCAACTTCGTCGAACATCCCGAACTGGTGGCTCAGCGCATCGCGCGGTTCACTGATATTGTCGGGGCCGAGCGGGTGATCGCCGGGTCGGATTGCGGCTTCGGCACCTTCGCGGGCTACGGCGCGGT
Organism: Sulfitobacter sp. HI0129; assembly: GCF_001635395.1. Lineage (NCBI taxonomy): Bacteria > Pseudomonadati > Pseudomonadota > Alphaproteobacteria > Rhodobacterales > Roseobacteraceae > Sulfitobacter > Sulfitobacter sp. HI0129. Next base: position 759 of record NZ_LWGH01000398.1, read on the forward strand.
CGATCCCGAGATCGCCTATGCCAAGCTGGGCGCTCTGGCCGAGGGGGCAAGGACCGCCTCATGATGCCGCTTGTCCTATTGCCCGGCATGATGTGCGACGCCCGGGTTTACGCGCCGCAGATCGCCGCACTGTCCGGCACCCGCACCGTGCATTGCGCGCCCATCAGCGCGCATGACACGACGGAAGCGCTCGCCGCGGAGGTGCTGGATCAGGCCTCGCCCCGTTTCGCCCTGGCGGGTCTCAGCATGGGCGGCATCGTCGCCATGGAGATGCAGCGGCAGGCACCGGGCCGCGTGGCCGGGCTGGCGCTGCTCGACACCAATCCGAAGGCCGAGACCGACGAGGTACGCGCTCGCCGCCGGCCGCAGATGGATAAGGTCCGCGATGGCCAGCTGGCGCTGGTGATGCGGGACGAGATGAAACCCAATTACCTGACCGACGGGCCGCAACGGGCCGAGATTCTCGACCTGTGCATGGAGATGGCGCTGTCGCTGGGCGAGAAGGTCTTTCTCAACCAGTCGCGCGCACTGGCCCACCGCCCCGATCAACAGGACACGCTGCGCGGCTATGACGGTCCGGCTCTGGTGCTCTGCGGGCGCGACGACGCGCTCTGCACGGTGGCGCGGCACGAACTGATGCACGACCTGATCGCCGGCAGCACCCTGCGCGTCATCGACGGCGCGGGGCATCTGCCGACCCTTGAACAACCTGACGAGACCACTGCCGCCCTCGCGGCCTGGCTGGAGCAAACCGATGGACTATAAACTTCTGACACTCTTGCGCAGCGTCGACACGCCGACCGTCTGCAATGCCATCGAGGTGGCGCAAGGCCAGCGCGGTTTCAACGATTTCACCCGCGGCACGATGCTGTGCTCCGACCCCGAGGCGCCCCCGGTCGTGGGCTATGCGGTGACCGCGAAAATCTCGGCTCTGGCCCCGCCGACCGAGCCCGCGGAGGTGATCCGCACCCGCCGCATGGCCTATTACAAGGCGATGGCCGAGGGCCCCAAACCCTCGGTCGCGGTGGTCGAGGACGTGGACGCTCCCGGCTGCATCGGCGCCTACTGGGGGGAGGTCAACACCACCGTCCACAAGGGCTTCGGCGTGTCCGGTGCACTGACCAACGGCGTGATGCGCGACCTCGGCGACCTTGCGCCGGAGTTTCCGATCATCGCCGGATCGATCGGTCCGAGCCATGGCTTCGTGCATGTCACCGAACTGGACACTCCCGTGACGGTCTTCGGCCTCACTGTGCGACCGGGAGACCTCGTCCACGCCGACCGTCATGGCGCAGTCGTGATCCCGGCGGACATTGTCGACCGGCTCGCAGCAGCGATTGACAAGATGCAGAGCACCGAACATCTGGTGCTGGGTCCGGCACGCGAAGAAGGTTTCGATTTCGACAAGTTCGAAGCTGCCTGGACCGCGTTCGAGAAAGCTCGGACCTGAGACCGTGTCCGGGCGCGGCGCGGCGTGTCCTGATAGACAGCTATCTCGCACCGCTGGTCATCGTGTCGATGGGCGATGACGTCGGCTACACCTAAGAAATTTTCAAGCCGCTGCACTTTTCGACCTCGAACGGCTTCGCCGTCATCTCCCGCGCTGACGAGGACCGTTGGAGCGATCTCGACTCGCTGCTGACCTACCTTCTTGTTGCCGTCGTGGTCGGCGTCTTCGCCCTGCCCGAGAAGTTCACTGAGATCGAACAGGGTGCGCTCAACGCCCGCAAAGAATATCGGGTTCCGTCGCAAAGTTTTCTCTCGGTCAGGACGATGCTGCCAACGCTCACCGATAGACCATCGCCGTGAAGTTTGCGACAGAACCCACCAATGTCAACGTTTCGCTTCATGGTTTCCCCCGAAAACAAAAAGGCCTCATGCGCACTGGTGAGTGCGACATGAGGCCTGATTGCCATGCGGATCTATCCACTTTGTAGATTTGATAACTCGACGGATGCCGCCTGTCGAGAAAAAATGAGACTTTTGAAATTAAGTGCCGAAAAGGGCTCGATTTTGGTTCGAATGTTTCCCCAGGACCTGGGTCAGGTGCTGGCCGACACCCTAAACCGCCACACCCTTCGCGTCGAAGAGGATCTGATCGCCTGCGTCCCAGCCTAGCCCGACGCTGGCGCCTTCCTCGGGCTGCAATTCTCCCGCGCTCTGCCGCACCGTCGCCATCGTGCCGTCCGGCAGGGCCACATGCACCAGCGTCTCGGCCCCCAACGCTTCGGCGTATTTCACTTCCGCCGTCAGGCGCGGATCGGTGGGCGTGATCCGCATGTGCTCCGGTCGAACCCCCAGCCGCGCGGCGCCGGGCGCGACCTCTCCCGCAACGTCCAGCGGCAGGAAGTTCATCGGCGGCGAGCCGATGAAGCTTGCCACGAATTCCGTCCTCGGGTTGGCGTAGACCTCCAGCGGGGGTCCGATCTGGTCGGCGACGCCTGCATTCATCACGATCATCCGGTCGGCCAGCGTCATCGCCTCCACCTGGTCATGCGTGACATAGAGCGATGTGACTCCCAGCCGCCGTTGCAGCTGCTTGATCTCCAGCCGCATCTGAACCCGCAGCTTGGCGTCGAGGTTCGACAGCGGTTCGTCGAACAAAAATACCGCAGGTTTGCGCACGATGGCCCGACCCATGGCCACCCGCTGCCGCTGCCCGCCCGACAGCTCGCGCGGCCGCCGGTCGAGGTAGGGTTCGAGCTGCAACAGCTTTGCCGCCTCCCCTACCCTCGTGGCGATCTCGGCCTTGGACCTGCCCGCGATCTTCAGCCCGTAGGCCATGTTGTCGAAGACCGACATATGGGGATAGAGCGCGTAGTTCTGGAACACCATGGCGATGTCCCGGTCCATCGGCTCGCGCTCGTTCACCCGTTGCCCGCCGATCCGTACCTCGCCCGAAGTCACGGTCTCCAGCCCCGCAACCATACGCAAAAGCGTTGACTTGCCGCAGCCTGACGGGCCGACGATCACCACGAATTCCCCGTCGGCGATGTCGATATCCACGCCGTGGATCACCTCCGTGCTGCCGAAGGTCTTGCGGATGTCTGTCAGGGTGACGGTCGCCATGGATTACTTCTCACTGTCTACAAGGCCGCGGATGAAGAGCTTCTGCATCGAGATCACGACCACCACGGGCGGTATCATCGCGAGGATCGAGGTCGCCATGATCACCGGCCAGTCGGCCAGATCATCACCGCTCGGGAACATCTGTTTGATGCCCATGACGATGGTGTTCATCGACGGATCGGTGGTGATCAGCAGCGGCCAGAGGTACTGGTTCCAGCCGTAGATGAACAGGATCACGAAAAGCGCCGCGATGTTGGTCCGGCTCATCGGCAGCAGAATGTCCCAGAAAAACCGCATGGGCCCGGCCCCGTCCACCCGCGCGGCTTCGGCCAGTTCGTCCGGCACGGTCATGAAGAACTGCCGGAACAGGAAGGTTGCCGTGGCGCTGGCGATCAGCGGAAAGATCAGGCCGGAATAGCTGTTGAGCATGCCAAAGCCCGCGACCACCTCGAAGGTCGGCACGATGCGCACCTCCACCGGCAGCATCAGTGTCAGGAAGATCAGCCAGAAGAACAGCCGCCGCCCCGGAAACCTGAAATAGACGATCGCGAAGGCCGAGAGCAGCGAGATCACGATTTTGCCGAAGGCAATTCCCAGCGCCATGAAAAGCGAGTTCAACATCATCAGCGCCACCGGCGCGTTGATGCCCGACACCAGCGCCTTGCGGTAGTTCTCGAAAAACTGGTCGCCGGGCAGCAGGGGCATGGGCGGGCGCACGATCTCCGGCTGGGTCACGGTCGAGGCGACGAAGGCCAGCCAGATCGGGAAGAAGATGAAGAACAGCCCGATGATCAGGCCGAGATGGGTCATCCAGTACCCCGCCCCGCGCCGCTCCACCATGCCCTCGGGCGGGGTGCGACCGGACTTCAGCGGCGGGGTCGTCACCACAAGTGCGTCACGGGCGGTCAATAGTGCACCCTCCGCTCGATGAACTTGAACTGAATGATGGTCAGCGCGCCCACGATCAGCAGCAGGATCACGGATTGCGCGGCGGAGGACCCGAGGTCCTGCCCCACGAAGCCGTCACTGTAGACCTTGTAGACGAGGATCGTGGTCGATTGCTGTGGCCCCCCGCTCGTGATGGTGTGGATGACGCCGAAGGTCTCGAAAAAGGCATAGACAACATTTACCACCAGCAGGAAGAAAGTCGTGGGCGACAGCAGCGGCCAGACGATGGTGCGGAAGCGTGTCCAGAAATGCGCCCCGTCAATCGCCGCCGCCTCGATCACGCTGCGCGGAATGGCCTGCAGCCCGGCGAGGAAGAACAGGAAGTTGTAGCTGATCCGCCCCCAGGCCGAGGCGACGACAACGAGGCCCATCGCCTCCCCCCCGTTCAGCACATGGTTCCAGTCGTAGCCCAGTGTGCCGAGATACCATGTCACGATGCCCACGCGGGTGTTGAACATGAACAGCCACAGCACCCCCGCCACCGCCGGTGCGATGGCATAGGGCCAGATCAGCAGCGTTCTGTAGACGCCCGAGCCCTTGATCAGCCGGTCGGCCAACACCGCGAGATAAAGCGCGACGCCCATCGACACCAGCGTCACCAGTACCGAGAAGATGGCCGTGGTGACGAAGGAGGCACGGTAATAGGAGTTCGTCAGCAGGTATTCGAAATTCCCCAGCCCCACGAACTGCATCGACAGCCCAAAGGGATCGGGAATGAACAGCGACTGCCAGACCGCCTGCCCCGCCGGGTAGAAGAAGAACACCGCCGTGATGAACATTTGCGGCAGGACCAGCAGCAGTGGCAGCCAGATGCCCTTGAAGGTGACGCGCTTTTCCATCACCGCGCCGCCGCTTCGCCCGCCGTGCGGCCGGGTCGCACCATGCGAGAAAGGAGTGGTGCCCTAACGGTCAAGGTTTCCATCTCGATCTCCGATCAGCGGGCGGCCTGTGCCCGCAAGCAAGTGGAAGTGGGGCGCTTTGCATTTACCTCGTCCGGATATGAGGCTCGGAATGCCGGGTTCTTCGAGATGTTGGATGCCAGAGCGCAAGAACCGACGGAGGGCCGTACGACAATTGCCCAGATGGCAGATGATATGATCTGCAAGAAGAGGGCGACGCTTGATTTCCCCGGCCGACGGAGAAGGCGCCGTGAAGGCGCCCTCCCCTATCCTTCAGCGGCTGGCTTGCTCGAAGCGGCGCAGCAATTCGTTGCCGCGTTCCACCGCTGTGTCCAGCGCCGCCTGGGCGTCCTTGTCCCCTGCCCAGACCGCTTCCAGCTCTTCGTCGATGATAGTGCGGATCTGGTCGAAGTTGCCGAGGCGCAGGCCCTTGGAATTTGCCGTCGGCTCCTTCGCCGTCATCTGCTTCACCGCGACGTCGGTGCCCGGGTTCTCGTCATAGAACCCCTGCTCGCGGGTCAGATCCGCGGCGGCCGAGGTGATCGGCAGGTAGCCGGTATCCTGATGCCATTGCGCCTGAACCTCGGGGCTGGAAAGGTAGTTCAGGAAGGCCGCGACGCCCTCGTACTCCTCTTCCGTCTGCCCTTCCATTACCCAGAGCGAGGCACCGCCGATGATCGTGTTCTGCGGCGCTGCGTCCACATCCGACCAGACCGGCAGCGGGCGTACGTCGAAGTCGAACGTGGCCTCGTTCTTGATCCCGGCGTAACCGGCCGAGCTTTCGGTAAAGAGCGCACATTCGCCCGCGCGAAAGTTTGCCCCGCCCTCGTTGCGACGCCCGGCATAGATGAACTTGCCGTCCTGAGCCCAGTCACCCAGCGTCTGGATGTGCTTGACCTGCAGATCGCTGTTGAAGGCGAGCTCCGTGTCCAGCCCGTCGAACCCGTTCGACTGCGTGGCGAATGGCACGTCATGATAGGCCGACAGGTTCTCCAGGTGGATCCAGCTCTGCCAGGCTGTCGTCATCGGACAGGTGGAGCCCGCATCCTTCAGCTGCGTCAGCACCTCACCCACATTCTCCCAGGTCGACAGATCCGTGTCGGGATCGACCCCGGCCTCTTCCAGCGCATCGCGGTTGACCCAGAGCACCGGGGTGGAGGAGTTGAACGGCAGCGAGAGCATGTCGCCCTCGCTCGAGGTATAATATCCTTTCACCGCCCCGATATAGCTATCGGGATCGAACGCTGCCCCCGCGTCTTCCATCACCTCGTAGACCGGCTTTACCGCGCCCTTGGCACCCATCATGGTGGCGGTTCCAACCTCGAAGACCATCAGGATGTCCGGTTGTTCGCCCGCGCGGAAAGCAGCGATGCCCGCGTTCAGCGTTTCGGAATAGTTGCCCTTGTTGGTGGCCGTTACCTTGTAGTCCGACTGCATCTCGTTGAAGTCGGCGACCTGGGCATCCACCAGCTCTCCCAGCCGGCCGGTGAAGGCGTGCCAGAACTCGATCTCGGTCTGTGCGGCGGCGGGCCCTGCCACCAGCATCGCCGCCACCGAGGCGTGCAGCAAATTCTTCGTCATCTTGAGATCCCCCCAGAGTTTTAAAATTGCCTATTATTGAGGCAGCTTATCCATCGTTGGCTGCGCAAGGCAAGCTCTGCATTTCAGGAGCGTGTAACGGGATGATGACGGTGCCCAAGATTTTGTGCGCAATGAAAGACGCCCGAAAGGCTTGGCCCGTTGAGGCCGTGGCGTCCGGCATGACTACGTGGCCTGACGTTCAAGCGCTTCCGAGCCCGCTTTGGCAAGGCCGCCGATGTTTGAAAGATGTTCGATCACCTCCGCCACGCCAACGCCCCCGCGGAGTGAGCAGAACACCGTGGGCAGGGAGGGTCGCATGCGGGCGCTGTCGCGCTTCATGACATCCAGTGAGGCGCCTACATGCGGGGCCAGATCGGTCTTGTTGATGATCAGCACATCCGACCGGGTGATCGCCGGGCCGCCCTTGCGGGGGATTTCTTCGCCTGCCGCGACGTCGATCACGTAGAGCGTTACATCCGCCAGTTCCGGGCTGAACGTCGCGGACAGGTTGTCGCCCCCGCTTTCGATCAGAACGATCTCTAATTCGGGATGTCGCTTCACCATCTCCGCAACGGCGGCCAGATTGATGGAGGCATCTTCCCGGATCGCGGTATGCGGGCAGCCGCCGGTTTCCACGCCGATGATGCGGCTTTGCGGCAGGATCTGCAGCCGCATCAGGGCTTCGGCGTCTTCCTGAGTGTAGATGTCGTTGGTGATGACACCGATGGAATAGCTATCCTGGAGGGCACGGGCCAGCGCCGCTGTCAGGGTGGTTTTACCCGCGCCTACGGGGCCGCCGATGCCCACCCGCAAGGGGCCGTTGAGGGAAGTCATGTGCGGAAAATCCTCGAATACTGCGTTTCATGTTTCATCGATGCGATATCGGACAAAAAGGCGGTGGAGGTCAGATCATCGATCGATCCGCGTACAGCCTGTTCAGCCAATTCGGCAAAATCGGGTGTGAGCGCCCGGATCAGCCGATGCCCCTCTGTCTGGCCCAACGGTATGAGGCGCAGGCCCGCAGTAACAAGGTTGCTAGCAAAGGCCTGAAGATACATTCGAAGCGTCAGCTCCAGTGGCAGTTGCTCCCGCCCCGCCGCGTAACCAACGGCGACCGGATAGGTGAGGGCGGGTATCGGCATGTCCCAGATTCCCCGGGTTGCGCGGCAGAAGGCTTCGCCCAGCAGGACAGACTCCGCCAGCCGTTCGGAGGAGGCCGCAAAAGCACGCGCGGTTGCATCCGTGTCGGTCGGATCGTCCGCGCGAAAGGCGGCCGCGAGAAACAGCGCATCGGCTACGCCCGCGCCGTACCGTAGCGCCGTGAGCACCCAGTCACGAAGCGTATCTGCATCTGTCACGTCGCGGGAGTCCACAGCCCATTCCAGGCCATGGCTATAGGCGAAGGCGCCAACCGGATAGGCGGGCGAAAACCATTGCGCCAGTGTCAGGACGTGATCAGTGTTCATGTTCATGACTATGGCCGTGGCTGGCGGTGTGGTCATGCCCATGGGTGCGGCCATGACCGTATGCCCCCCCTTCGGGAGTGAAGGGCTCGGAAACCTGGCGCGTGATCGTGCCTAGCTTGCCTAGCATGTCCTGGATCACATGGTCGCGCTGGATCAGCAGGCGGCCCGGTTCAATCTGGCAGGGCGTATGCCGGTTGCCGATGTGCCAGGCAATCCGCACGAGATCCGGACCGGTGATTTCAATCAGATCCTCCCGGGCGGCGACAACCTCGATCAGGGTCCTTCCCTGCAGCTCGAAGGCATCCCCGTGATCCAGTGAGGTGGTCTGCGCCAGATCGGCAAGGAACCGGGTCCCCTTGGTCGTCGTCAGCATCCTGCGGCGCAGAAACCGGGCGTCATAACTCAGACTGACGGAGTCATGATCGCCGCGCCACGTGCCCGCACGGTGTATGTGTTGGGATACGAGGGGGGGCATGTTACCTCTCAGAACAGGAAATAGCGCTGCGCCATGGGCAGCATCTCGGCGGGTTCACAGGTGAGCAGCTCGCCATCGGCACGGACTTCGTAGGTCTCGGGATCGACCTCGATCTGAGGTGTAGCATCGTTCAGCCGGAGGTCTTTCTTGCCGATGTTCCGGGTGTTCGTGACCGGAACGGTCTGCTTGGCCAAACCGAGCGATGCCCCGATGCCCTCGGCCTGCGCCGCTTCGCTGACGAAAACGACCGCTGCTTTTTCTACCGACCGTCCAAACGCACCGAACATGGGGCGCGAATAGACCGGTTGCGGCGTCGGGATGGAAGCATTGGGATCACCCATCTGGGCACAGACAATGCTGCCGCCCAACAACACCATTTCCGGTTTCACCCCGAAGAACGCGGGGTTCCACAGTACCAGATCGGCGCGCTTTCCGATTTCGATGCTGCCGATATGCGTTGATACGCCATGCGCGATGGCCGGGTTGATCGTGTATTTCGCGATATATCGGCGCACCCTGAAATTATCGTTCTCGCCCGCTTCCTCGGTCAGGCGACCGCGTTGCTTTTTCATCTTGTCTGCCGTCTGCCACGTCCGGATCAGCACCTCGCCCACCCGCCCCATGGCCTGGCTGTCGCTCGCAATGATCGAAAACGCGCCCATGTCGTGCAGGATATCCTCCGCGGCGATGGTCTCACGGCGGATACGGCTTTCGGCAAAGGCGACGTCTTCGGGGATCGATTTGTCGAGGTGATGGCAGACCATCAGCATATCCAGATGTTCCTCCAACGTGTTTACCGTGAAGGGACGCGTGGGGTTGGTGGAGGAGGGCAGAACATGGTCCTCGCCACAGATGCGGATGATGTCGGGCGCATGGCCGCCGCCCGCGCCTTCGGTGTGGAACGCATGGATGGTCCGGCCCTTCATCGCCTTTACCGTATGTTCCACGAAACCGGATTCATTCAATGTATCGGTGTGGATCATCACCTGCACATCCATTGCATCCGCGACAGATAGGCAGCAGTCGATGGCCGCCGGCGTGGTGCCCCAGTCTTCGTGCAGTTTCAGCGCACAGGCGCCGGCCTTCACCTGCTCTTCCAGCGCGGCGGGCAGCGAGGCGTTTCCCTTGCCCGCGAAGGCGAGGTTCATGGGGAAAGCATCTGCCGCCTGCAGCATCCGCCCGATATGCCAAGGCCCGGGCGTGCAAGTGGTGGCCAATGTGCCATGGGCTGGCCCGGTGCCACCGCCCAGCATGGTGGTCACGCCGGAATGAAGCGCGTCTTCGATCTGTTGCGGGCAGATGAAGTGGATATGGCTGTCGAAACCACCCGCCGTCAGGATGCGGCCCTCACCCGCGATCACTTCGGTTCCGGGGCCGACAATGATGTTCACGCCCGGCTGTATGTCCGGGTTCCCGGCCTTGCCGATGGCCGCGATACGCCCCTCCTTCAAGCCCACGTCGGCCTTGTAGATGCCGGTGTAATCCACGATCAGCGCATTGGTGATCACGGTATCGACCGCGCCGGCTGCACGCGTGGCCTGCGATTGGCCCATGCCATCACGGATGACCTTGCCGCCGCCGAACTTGACCTCTTCGCCATAGGGACCGGTCAGGTCGCGCTCCACCTCGATGATCAGATCGGTATCGGCCAGACGCAGCCGGTCCCCGGTGGTGGGGCCGAACATGGCGGCATAATCCGCTCGTTGGATCTCCGCAGGCATCAGAGCGCTCCCATCACGGCTTTGTTGAACCCATAGACGATGCGCGCACCGTCGAAGGGGATCAGCTGGACCTCACGCCGCTGGCCCGGTTCGAACCGCACCGCGGCGCCGGCAGCGATGTCCAGCCGCATGCCCCGTGCGCTGTCGCGGTCGAACTGGAGCGCGGGATTGCTTTCCGCAAAGTGGTAGTGGCTGCCCACCTGTACAGGCCGGTCCCCGGTATTGGCGACCATCAGCGTTATCGCAGTGGCCCCCGCATTGAGAATGATCGACCCTGCCGCCGGGAACAATTCTCCCGGGATCATCTGCGGCGCCCATAGGCCAGAAGAGCCACGACAACGGTAAAGAGCAGCGCGAAGCCCATGGCCCAGATATCACCGTGAGGATTGAGATGGGCACCGGAATGAGCGGCAGCGGGGGTGGCCAGAATGGCAGGGATGAGGGCGTGTTTCATGAAGGAGACTCCTTATCGAATGGGGTTGTGAACGGTCACCAGCTTGGTCCCGTCGGGGAAAGTCGCCTCGACCTGTACTTCGGCGATCATCTCCGGAACGCCGTCCATGCATTGATCCCGCGTGACGATCTGCGCACCGGTCTGCATCATGTCGGCGACGCTTTTGCCGTCCCGCGCGCCTTCGACCACCGCATCGGTGATCAGTGCGATGGCTTCGGGGTGGTTCAGCCTGACACCGCGGGCCAGCCGCTTGCGCGCCACCTCGGCTGCCATTGCGATCAGCAGCTTGTCTTTTTCGCGGGGGGTCAGTTGCATGTCAGGTCATCCATGTACGGGGAAGGGCGCCTTCGTTGAGCAGGCGCAGGGTGGGGATGAGGGAGCGCCGCAGCTCGAAGCTGTCGGGAGCAAGTATGCGGGAGACCAGCAGATCGGGTCCGATCAGTGTCGCGCCCGCTGTTTCGGGCAGCAAGGCGCGAAGACGCGGCAGATAGGCTTCGGCGTCGGGTGCCACATAGACAATTGTGGCCAGTGCCCCCGCGCCGCCTGCCGTGAAGGCGGCGCCCAGATGCGCGGCGAGATCGCCCTGCAGCCGCATCGCGTCGAGAAACAGGGGCCGGCCCCTGCGGCGGATGTCTATCCGGTCTGAAAAGCGGGCGGCAGTCAGGCTCTCGCCCATGGCTGCGCGGCCAAATATAAGCGGCTCGACCAGCAGAAGGCTGGCGTCCCGCTCCAGTTCGACGGCGAGTTCACGGGCACCGTCACAGCCGTTGTAAAGGATGGTTTCCTGCGGCAACCAGTCCATCCGGGCCCCGCGTGCAACGAATAGACGGTTGTGCAGAACGGCACCCTGCCCCGATTGCGCACGATAGAGCCGTTCGGCGGCCTGCGTCGTGATGCCCAGCCGGGTGTTTTCCGCCGCGCGGGCAGTCAGGGCGAACCTGTCGCCGCCCGTGACACCACCTGCAGTATTGATCACGATCGCCTGCAGGCCGTCTCCGCGAGGCCGTGGGAAAAGCACCTTCATCGCGCCCGATTGATGCAGATCGTCCAGTACGGAGCCACCCGCCCGCGCCTTGGCCGAGAACGAAAGGCTGCCGATGGCGCGGGGCTGGCGCGGCCCGCTGCGGGGGGGTGATATGATGTCTGATCGTGTAATCGCGGCTGCTCCGTCCGGCGTTTGGATGATGCGACATCATCACAAGGCCAAAACCGAGTCACCGAATAGCGTGATACCGGCGGGGCGCTGTCTGGAGATGCTCAAAATGTAATCGCAACTCACCCCACATGCTCAAATATTACGCACCCTTTCGCAGGCGCGGCGGCAAAACTGTGAGGATGTCTGTATCTTCTGCTGCGGCGCGGCAAAGCTGACCCTGCCATGACCCCGAAGGCTCAAACCCGGGGAAGGTGTGTGGCAGCCGGACGAATTGGACCCCGAACCGGCCACCACACGGATTGCAACATTTAGTTGCAGGGACGGCGTATGGGACGCTGCGCAACTGCGCAAGGTTTTATCCGCCAGCCCTGCGAGGAGACCATCATGAACTTTCTCAACCCCGCAATGACAGGCGCGCTGCTCGCCGCCGGCTTGACGACACCCGCCTTCGCCGCCCCGGATTGCCCGATCAAGGTGGGCGTCCTGCATTCGCTCTCGGGCACGATGGCCATTTCCGAAACGACCCTGAAAGACACGATGCTGATGCTGATCGAGCAGCAGAACGAAAAGGGCGGTCTGCTGGGCTGTGAGCTTGAGGCCGCTGTGGTCGATCCCGCATCCGACTGGCCGCTCTTTGCCGAAAAGGCACGCGAGCTTCTGACCGTGCAGGAGGTGGACGTCATCTTCGGCAACTGGACGAGCGTCAGCCGCAAGTCGGTTCTGCCGGTCATCGAGGAACTGAACGGTCTTCTTTTCTACCCTGTGCAATATGAAGGCGAGGAAAGCTCGCGCAACGTATTCTATACCGGGGCGGCCCCCAACCAGCAGGCAATCCCCGCGACCGACTACTTTCTCGATGAGATCGGCGTCGAGAAATTCGCGCTCTTGGGAACGGACTATGTCTACCCCCGTACCACCAACAACATTCTGGAAAGCTATCTCAAGTCGAAGGGCGTCGCGGACGGCGATATCTTCGTGAACTATACGCCGTTCGGCCATTCGGACTGGTCCAAGATCGTGGCCGACGTGGTCGCACTGGGTGCGGATGGCAAGAAGGTGGGCGTTATCTCGACCATCAACGGCGATGCCAACATCGGTTTTTACAAGGAACTGGCCGCTGCCGGCATCTCGGCTGACGACATTCCCGTGGTGGCCTTTTCGGTCGGCGAAGAAGAGCTTTCGGGCCTCGATACCTCCAACCTCGTGGGGCATCTGGCCGCGTGGAACTATTTTCAATCCGCCGACTCCGACGCCAACACCGCCTTCATCGACGCGTGGAAAGCCAAGATGGGCGAGGACCGCGTGACCAACGACCCGATGGAGGCGCATTACATCGGCTTCAACATGTGGGTGAACGCGGTCGAAGAGGCAGGCACCACCGATGTTGATGCCGTTCGCAGCGCCATGTACGGCCAGGAATTTCCGAACCTGACCGGCGGCACGGCGGTGATGCTGCCCAACCACCACTTGGCCAAGCCTGTGCTGATCGGTGAAATTCAGGCAGATGGCCAGTTCGATATCGTAAGCCAGACCGCCGAGGTGCCCGGCGACGCCTGGACGGATTTCCTGCCGGAAAGCGCCGTTCTGACCTCGGATTGGAAAGACCTTGGCTGCGGTATGTACAACACCGAAACCAAGACCTGCGTGCAGACGCTGTCGAACTACTGATCGCTGACCGCCGGAAGGGTGACGCCCTTCCGGCAATTCGGGACCCCCACACATGCTTCGTTTCATCCTCGCAGGCATTGCCTTGCTCTTCAGTTGCACGCTGACGCTCGCCCAGGACCGTGCAATGCAGGACATCCTGCAGGAGCAGGCCGCGCTGATCATGGAAAGTTCGCGTACCTCGATTGCGCCGGCTATTGCCGCAATCGCTGACAGTGGTCTGCCCCAGGCCCAGGTCGTGCTGCAGACATGGCAGGCCAAGAAGATGTGGCGGCGTGTGGCGGATGGTGTGTTCTTCCGCGTCGAGAAGGCGGAGGATGGCAACTATACACTGATCGACCTTGATAGTGGGGAACAGGCAGGCAGCGCGAAAAAATCCGACATCGACCAGATCAAGCCCAACAGCGGCATTCGCGCCCTGCTCGGATCCGCGCTGGTCCAGTTCCAGTTGCAGGACCCTGATCCCCGGCGCCGATGGGCTGCATTAACCTCGATTCAGCGCAATCCCGCGGCCGATCTGCTTGCACCGCTGCGCGCTTCGATCCCCATGGAGGACGACCCGGAGTTGAAGGCGATGAAGCAGCGCGCAGAACGTTTGCTGACCATTGCCTATGATCCGGATGAAAGCAGTCGCATCGCGGCAATCGATCAGATGTCACGCGACATCGGGGTGGATGTGCGCGCCACGCTCAATCCACTACTGGAAACCCGCCTTGCCGTCTTTGCGGGCGAACCGCCTTCTGATGTCAATATCGCAAGCAGGTTGGAACCCGGCGAACAGATCACAGCCATCGCCGCCTATGACATTCTGGTCGCCGCTGACATGGGCCCGCCGCGCATCGCCCCGGACGCGATACGCAGCGCCCTTGCCGAGCATATTCAGGGTGGCTTTGTGGGCGGTGTCCCGGTTCACCAACTGGATAGCCAACCTGCGAGATCACGCGCCTATGCGGCGCTCGCGGCGGAAGGGCTTGTTCCGCCCGAACCCACGCCTGACGCCATGGCGGAGACCTTGGCCCGGCACAGTTTCCTGCGCCTCTTCGCCGAGCCCTCGCCCGCCGTCACCGACGCGGCGTTGAAAGCGATGCGGTCCATCGATCTGCGTGTCGGCCTGAACCGGACGCTTGATCTGTTCCTCGACGGGATGTCGCTGGCGTCGATCTACTTTCTCGCGGCAATCGGGCTTGCCATCACCTTCGGCGTCATGGGCGTCATCAATATGGCCCATGGCGAGTTCATCATGATGGGGGCCTATACCGGCTATGTGGTCCAGCAGGTCGTGCCGGATCACACTCTGAGCATTTTGCTGTCCATCCCCCTGGCCTTTGCCGTGACCTTCGCGGCCGGCGTGGCGCTGGAGCGTTTGGTGATCCGGTGGCTCTACAACCGTCCCCTCGAAACGCTACTGGCGACTTTCGGGGTGTCCATCGCCCTCCAGCAGCTGGCCAAGAACGTTTTCGGCACACAGGCCCGGCCCCTGACCGCGCCGGGCTGGCTGGACGGTGCATGGGTGCTGAACGATGTCGTGTCGATCAGCTATATCCGCATCGCGATCTTCGTTCTGGCCGGGGTGTTTCTGGCGATCTACCTTTATATCATGCGCCGGACCCGGCTGGGGCTGGAGACCCGGGCCGTGACCCAGAACCCTGCGATGGCCGCCAGCATGGGCATCAACCCGAACCGGGTGAACATGCTGACCTTCGGACTGGGGTCGGGCATCGCCGGAGTGGCGGGTGTGGCGATTGGCCTCTTTGCCAAAGTCACCTCGGAGCTTGGCAGCGAATACATCGTCCAGAGCTTCATGACCGTGGTTGTCGGAGGGGTCGGCAATATCTGGGGCACGCTTGCGGGGGCGGGTATGATCGGTTTCCTGCAAAAGGGCATCGAATGGTTCAACCCGTCCAACACGCTGGCGGCGCAGACCTTCATGATCATCTTCATCATCATTTTCATCCAGTTCCGGCCGCGCGGCATCGTTGCGCTGCGCGGCAGGGCGGCGGGGGACTAAGGCCATGCCACACGGTTTCCTGATGCGTCACCCGTCCACGATCATTTTCGTTCTGCTTCTGGCGCTGTTCACGGTCGCGGTCACGGTTCTTTCCGAAGGGCTGGGCATCGGGGTGATATCGACCAGCCTCGTCAAGACGCTGGGCAAGACGTTGTGTCTGGCGCTGGCTGCCATCGCGATGGACCTTGTCTGGGGCTATGCCGGCATCCTGTCTTTGGGGCACTTCGCCTTCTTCGGACTGGGCGGCTACATGATCGGCATGTGGCTGATGTACGAGCGGACCCGCGATATCGTCGTGGAGGCATTGGCCGACGCACCGATCCCCCCGACCCCGGAGGAGATTTCCGATGCCATCGGCAATCAGATTTTCGGCGTCGTGGGAAGTTCGGACTTCCCGCTGGTCTGGGCCTTTGCGGATTCGCTCTTCGTGCAGTTGCTGCTGGTCGTGCTGGTGCCGGGCCTTCTGGCACTGGCGTTCGGCTGGCTGGCCTTCCGCAGCCGCGTGGCAGGCGTCTACCTGTCGATCCTGACACAGGCCATGACGTTGGCGCTGGCACTCTACCTCTTCCAGAATGACAGCGGCCTGCGCGGCAATAACGGTCTGTCCGGCCTGCAGAACCTGCCGGGGCTGGATCACGTCCCGCAGTCGCTGGTGTCACTGTGGTTCCTCTGGGGGTCCGCCCTGGCACTGGGCATGGGGTATCTGCTGGCCGCATGGGTGGTTTCGGGCAAGTTCGGTTCCGTCCTGAGGGGGATACGCGACAACGAGGCGCGGGTGCGATTCCTCGGCTATTCCGTCGAAACCTACAAGCTGACGATTTTTACCGTGACCGCCTGTATGGCGGGGATCGCGGGGGCGCTCTATTACCCGCAGGCCGGTATCATCAATCCGGCCGAGATCGCCCCCATAGCATCGATCTATCTTGCGGTCTGGGTGGCGATAGGGGGACGCGGACGGATCTACGGCGCGGTGATCGGCGCGGCCTTCGTGAGCCTTGTTTCTTCGTGGTTCACCGGCGGGCAGGCCCCCGACATCCCGCTGGGCTTCTACACCGTCAAGTGGGTCGACTGGTGGCTTGTCGTACTGGGTCTTTCCTTCGTGCTCGTCACTCTTTTCGCACCCAAAGGCATCGGGGGGCTTTTTGATCTGCTCAGCCACCGTTTCAGCCCCGACCGGCACGGCGCCGATCTGGGCCCAGACCAAGGGTCACTGCGTGAGAAGGAGGCAACCGAATGACCACCTTGCTCGAGGTTTCCGGCGTGTCTGTCAGCTTTGACGGGTTCCGTGCGATCAACAACCTGTCCTTCCGCATCGGCGAGGCCGAGATGCGCGCGATCATCGGACCGAACGGCGCGGGAAAGACCACCTTCATGGATATTGTCACCGGCAAGACAAAGCCGGACACGGGCCATATTCTTTGGGGCGAAAAGAGCCTGTCCCTCCGGGGCCTGTCCGAAGCAGACATTGCCGGGGTCGGTATCGGCCGCAAGTTTCAAAAGCCATCGGTCTTCGAGGATCAGACCGTTCAGGAAAATCTGGTTCTGGCACTCAGAAAAGCGCGGGGGCCTTTCGCGGTGTTGTTCTACAGGCCCACTGCGGCGGATCTTGACCGGGTGGAGGCGCTGGCTGCCGAGATCGGGCTTTCAGACGCGCTCCTGCGGAAATCCGGGGAACTCAGCCATGGCCAGAAGCAATGGCTGGAGATCGGTATGCTGCTTGCGCAAGAACCGCGATTGCTTCTTGTCGACGAACCCGCGGCAGGCATGACCCCGGCGGAGCGTGAACACACCACGGCCCTCTTGGTCGAAGCCGCCCGGACGCGCGCGGTCGTGGTGGTGGAGCATGACATGGAATTCGTACGCAGGTTGGATTGCCGGGTCACGGTGCTGCACGAAGGGTCCGTGCTGGCGGAGGGCTCGCTGGATCATGTCACGGCAAACAAGAACGTTATCGACGTTTATCTGGGGCGATAAATCATGCTTAAGGTCGAAAACCTGTCGCTGCATTATGGCCATTCGCAAATCCTGCGCGAGGTCTCTCTTGAGGCTCCGAAGGGGCAGGTGACATGCGTGATGGGGACAAACGGGGTGGGCAAGACCAGCCTTGTCAAGGCAATCGCCGGTGTGCACCCCCGATCAGGAGGGGACGTCACGCTGGACGGCAGTGCACTGGGCATCCTGCCGCCGCATCTTCTGGCGCAGAAGGGCATCGGTTACGTCCCGCAGGGCCGTGAGATATTTCCGCTCATGACGGTGCAGGAAAACCTTGAGACCGGGTTCAATTGCCTGTCCCCCGATCAAAGACGCGTGCCTGAGGAAATCTATGCCCTGTTTCCCGTCCTGAAGGACATGCAGGCCCGCCGCGGCGGTGACCTGTCAGGCGGTCAACAGCAACAGCTTGCGATAGCCCGGGCATTGATTACCCGGCCGAAACTTCTTTTGCTGGATGAACCTACGGAGGGGATACAGCCCAATATCATCCAGCAGATTGGCCGCGTCATCGAAGTGCTGCGTAAAGAAGGACAGATGGCGATCGTCATGGTCGAGCAATTCTTCCAGTTCGCCTATGACCTGGGGGACAACTTCGTTGTCCTGCGGCGGGGCGAGGTCATTCTATCGGGTCAGAAGGAAACGATTTCGCGCGAGGCGCTGTTGACGAAAGTCTCCGTCTGACGATTGGGGTGGGACTGCCATCGCGAATTGGCAGCGACGCATCGGCGGTTCGTCTTCGCGAAAAGCTCTCTCAACCTGCGCCCGCCAACGGCAGAAAGCCGAGCGCGATCCCGACCAGCGCTGCAAGAAACGCTGTTTCGGCAACCAGCAAGGCGACGGCGGGTAAACCGACGTTCAGAATGTCCTTGGGCTGGGTTTTCAAACCAACCGAGGCGATTGCGACCACCAGCAGCCAGCGGGACGCTTCGGATGCAATCTCGACGATGATCTCGGGCACCAGACCGGTGCTGCGAAGTGCAGCCAGCGCCACAAATCCGATCACGAAAATGGGCACCAGCGGCGGTCTCTTGCCTTTCGCCTCCTGCGCTGATGCTACCGTGCGGATTACCAGCGCGGCGACCACCACGACCGGGGCCAGCATGATCACCCGCAATAGTTTCACCAATGTTGCAACGTTGCCGGTTTCCTCAGAGACCGAGAACCCCGCACCCACGACCTGAGCGACGTCATGGACGGTGGCGCCTATGAAGATACCCGTCGTCTTGTCGTCAAAGCCGATGGCAACGCTCAGGACCGGATAAACGATCATCGCGAGGGTCGAGAGCAGCGTGACCGAGACCACGGTAAAGATGAGCCTCTCTTCCGAACGCGCGTCCCGCGGCAGGATCGCGGCGATGGCCATGGCAGCCGACGCGCCGCAGATTGCAACCGCCCCCGCAGAGAGGAAGGCGAACCGGTAGCGGAACCCGAAAAGACGCGACACGGCAAGGCCGAAGCCGATGGTCGCCACGACGGCCAGCACCACGAGCAGTACAACCTTCCATCCAAGCAAGGTCAGGACCTCGCCACTGATGCGCACCCCAAGAAGAGCGACACCGAGACGCAAGAGCTGCCGCGAGCCGAAGTCGATGCCGGGCCTCGATTTCGCCTCGTGGCCGAGGAAATTGAGCGAGATACCGAACAGAAGGGCCAACAGCATCGTGGGCGCACCATAGTGTTCGGCGATAAACTGGCTGGCCAGCGCGATAATCGCGGCAATCAGAACGCCCGGCAACAGCACCTTGATGCGGTTCGGAAACGGGCTGGCGGTGCCGGATGCGGGTTGCGGATCGGTCATCGGTTCAGGTCAGGCTCCGTGCAGTATCGAGGTAGTGGCGCGGCACATCGAGACCGCAGGCGCGGGCGTGCGCAATAGCCGAATTGCGCCGCGTGCCCGGTAGACGGGCGCCTTCCAAATTGGAAACCGTGGTCAGCAGCGCCTCCAGCCGGTCTGCGAAGGCCTCCTTCCCTTCGGGGCGCAACGCCAGCAGAAACTGGCCCGATCCCGGCGGCGGGCCATCAGGGGTAAAAAAAGACGACACCTCTGGGCTATGGTTCGCGCCCGCCAGGGTGGCGGCGAGTATTTCGACCATCAGTGCCAGCGCGGTACCCTTGGCCTCTCCGATGGGGATCATCGAGCCTGCCAGCGCCGCCTCGGGATCGGTCGTTGGTTTTCCTTCCGCATCCAGCGCCCATCCTTCGGGGATCGACTGTCGGGATTTCCGCGCATGCATCACCTTGCCCCGCGCCACCCGCGACAGCGACAGGTCGATAACCAACGGTTCCGCGCTGTTGCGCGGCGCGGCAAACGCAATCGGGTTGGTGCCGAAAACGGGAACCGATGAGCCCCAGGGCGCGATGGCCGCCGGTGCGTTGCTGACCATCAGGCCGATCAACCCTTCGCGGGCCAGCTTTTCAACCTGCACCGAAAGCGCGCCGCAATGGTGCGAATTCATGATCGATATCGCCGCGGTGCCGTAGCACTGCGCGACCTGCACGCCCCAGTCAATAGCCTGGTCCAGCGCGGGATAGGCAAAACCGTGACCGGCGTCGATCAGCAGACTGGTCTGACTGATCTGGCGTGAAGTGATTTCGGCGCGGGCGCGGATTTTGCCGGAGCGGACCTGCCCCACGTAATCCTCAAGCCGTGAAAAGCCGTGGCCCGACTGTCCTTCGGCCTCTGCGGCGACGAGGGCCGCGGCGACCGAACGCGCTGGCGCCTCGGGGACATCCTGTGCGCAGAGGACGCGGGTGATCAGCGCCTCGGCGTCCTCGAGACTGATGATCTCGGAGTCTGGCATGTTGGGCTCTCCGTGAAACGGGGCGTCACCCTTCCGCAACGCCCCGTATTTGGGTCAGGCGCTGCGATAGAGCTTGGTCATCGAGAATTCGCGATGCCCGAGCGCTTCCGCGGCGGTGTTGCGCCCGTTGGCAGTGCGGCAGATCATCTCGATCAGGGCATCGCCCGCCTCGTCGATGGTCTGTTCTCTGCGCAGGATGCCGGAGACATCGACGTCCACGTGTTCGCTCATGGTGCGGACAGTGCGGGGGTTGGCGGTGATCTTGATCACCGGCACGATCGGGTTGCCGACCACGTTGCCCTGCCCCGTTGGGAAGGTATGGATCACCGCGCCGCCCGCCGCCATCAGGGTCACGCATTCCGCCGCAGCAGAGGACGAATCCATGAAGTAGAGCCCGTTGCCGGATTGCGGCGCCTCGGCGGGTTCAAGGATGTCGATGAACTGCGAGGTCCGGCCGATCTTCTCGAGGTTGCCAAGCGCCTTCTCTTCGATGGTGGTCAACCCGCCTTCGATGTTCCCCTTGGTGGGCTGGCTGTCGCTGAGGTCGTCGGTCTGATGCGCGAAGATCACGTCATCCTGATAGGCCTTCCACATCTTGTGCCAGCGCTCGCCGACCTCTTCGTTGATCGCGCGTTTTTGGCAGATATGTTCGGCCCCCGTGATTTCGGAGGTTTCGCCGAAAAAGCCGGTGATACCCTCGGGCAGCAGCTTGTCGTACATGTTGCCGNCCGTGGGGCAGGAACCGAGACCGGTCGTGGTATCGCTCTCACCGCATTTGGTCGAAACCCAGAGTTCCGAGATCGAACATTCCTCACGCTGGACCTCCGTGGCCTTGTGAACGAAATCCTTGGCGGCCCAGCTGGCGGCGCGGATGGTTTCGAAATCGCCCTTTTGCTCGATCGAGAATTCCGCCACTTCCTTGCCGGTCTCGCGAATGCCGTCCGCAATCCGCTTGGTCCAGCCCGGTTCGATGCCGATGACGACGACCGAATGCACATTGGGGTTGGACCCGGTGCCGATCATTGTCCGGAAGTGTACGTCGAGATCCTCGCCGAATTGCAGCCGGCCATAGGCATGCGGGATCGCCAGCGTGCCCTTGACGTTGTTGGCCACCGCCTCGCAGGCGGCATTGGAGATGTCGTCGACGGGGAGAATGACGACGTGGTTGCGCACCCCGACCCGACCGTTTTCCCGGCGGTAGGCGCGCACTGTCATGTTGGAATATTTAGAAGCCATTTTGCTTTCCTTTGTCGCTATCGCGTCGTTGCCTTAACCGGGCTCACCAGCGTTTGGTCTTGCAATTGTGGGTGTGGACGTGGGCGCCCTTGGGAATGTCGGCGATGATCTTGCCGATGTCCTCGCCGTACTTGATGGCGGTGCCGCCTTCCTTGAGGTCCTTGAGCGCGATCTTGTGACCAATCGGCACGTCGGCTTCGGATTTGAGGCGGAAGGTCGAATTGTCATGCGTGACGCAGACCAGCATGTCGGTGCCGGCGGTCAGGCCTTCGACGACAACGACACCGACGTTGTCGTCATGTTCGTGGACCAGTAGTTGCGGGATTTCAGCCATGGTTCAAACTCCTTGATTGTCAGGTTGAAGGATTATTTTGGGGGCCGCCGCGTGACCCGAACGAATGTCCCGGAAGGCGCGCGCGCCCTCGGACAGCAGGCGCGTTTCCGTCCAGTCGAGCGCGCCGAGGCGACCGTCGAAGAGCGCCTGCGCGGTGTCGCGGAAATCCTGCGCGGTATAGGTATAGGTACCGATGAAGGTTATCTCCTGCAGGGTCATGCGGCGGATATCGAGCCCGCCTGCATCCTCGCCCAGACCGATGTGCACGATCGCGCCACCGGGATCAGCAAGCGCAGAGGCCGTGGTGCGGGTCGCGGCATAACCGACGGCATCGATGACGATCGGGCACATGGCCTCGGCTGTCTTGATTGCGCGCAGCCCGCACCTGTCGGTCAGGTAGGCCTGGCGAGCGTCGCCCGGTTCAACCACCGTGACGTCGGTAACACCCATCGCGTTCAGCGCGAGCGCCGCCGCAAGCCCGATGGCACCGCCGCCGAGAACCAGCGCCCGGCGCTCGGCCGAGGGGTGCAGCGCCTCAAGTCCGAGCCGGACAGCATGCCAGCTGACCGCCAGAGGCTCGGCCAGCGCGGCCTTGGCCAGCGTCACGTGGTCAGGCACCGGGATCAGGTTGGCTTCGGGCATTCGGACCATCTCGGCAAAGGCGCCTTCCCTCGGCGGCATGGAGATGATCTGCCGCGTCGCGCAAAGGTTCTCTCGCCCTGAAATGCAGGCCGGGCAGTTGCCGCAGGTGACCAGTGGGTTGATGGTGACGCGCTTGCCGTCGAGCGGCCCGCCGATCACGGTACCCGCAGCCTCGTGTCCGAGGATCAGCGGAGCGGGGCGGCGGCTGTCATGGCCAAGGTAGGCATGCATGTCAGAGCCGCAGATCCCGACGCTCTCGACGCGGATCAGGGCTTCGCCAGCCTGCGGTTCGGGATCCGGCGCATCGCGGTAGGTCAGGCTTTCGACGCCGGTATAGACCAGAGCTTTCATTTGGCGGTGAACCCTCCATCGAGCATCAGTGTCTGCCCCGTCACGTATCGCGACGCATCCGAGCAGAGAAACAACAGCGGTCCGTCCAGATCCTCCGGCTCGCCATTACGGCCAATGCAGGTCTGGGCGGCGTTGCGCGCGGCGCGGTCGGGGTCGTCGAACACCGCCGCCGTCAGCTCGGTCCGGAAAAACCCCGGTGCGATCGCGTTCGCGGTGATGCCGTGCTGTGACCAGGCTTCGGCCATCGCGCGCGTCATCTGGGTGACGCCGCCCTTGCTGGCACCATAAGCGATCCCACCCGGAAAGGCGCGGAAGGACTGCAGGGAGGCGAAGTTCACAATCCGGCCCCAGCCTTTCTCCCGCATTGCCGGGACGAGCTGCTGGCTGAGGAAGAACGGCGCCGTCAGGTTGACCGCGAGCGTTGCATCCCACCCTTCGGGCGTGACCTCGTCAGCGATTTCCCGGGTATTGAGACCGGCGGCATGGACAAGGATATCCGGCGCACCGAAGGGCGCGGCGATGCGGCGTACCAGTGCCGAGAGCGCGCCGCGATCGGTCACATCGCCCTCAACCGCGGCGGCAGCGGAACCGGCTTCGGCCTGCCATTCCGCCAGCGACGCCGCCCGCCGCGCCACGCCGACAACACTTGCCCCGGCGTCTACAAGAACTTCGGCCGCGTGGCGGCCAAGTCCCGAACTGGCCCCGGTAACGCAGGCCACCTTGCCGGCAACGCTGAAAAGCTCGCTCCCCTGCATCGGCTCAGCCTTCCGCCGTCAGGTCGAAGGACTCGTCGGGGAAGTACTTCTTCAGCCGGATATCGGCAGTACGGGCGTGGCCCTCCATCCCCTCGAGCCGGGCGATACGCGCGGTTGCCTCGGCCACCGGGCGCGCGCCCTCCTTGGTTGCGCGCTGCCAGGTAACGATTTTCATGTACTTGTGGACACTGAGGCCGCCGGTGTAGCTCGCCGCCCCTGAGGTGGGCAGCACGTGATTGGTGCCCGACGCCTTGTCGCCAAAAGCCACGGTGGTCTCCTCGCCGAGGAACAGCGAGCCATAGCAGCTGAGGCGACCCAGCCACCAGTCGAGGTCCTCTGCCTGAACCGTCAGATGCTCCGGCGCGTAGTCGTCGGAGGTGGCGGCCATTTCCTCGCGATCCGCGCAGACGATCACCTCCGCATAGTCGCGCCAGGCGGCGGTGGCATTGTCACGGTTCACATCCGGAAGGTCTTCGATCAGCACAGGGACAAGGCGCATAACCTCTTCGGCCAGCGGACGGTCGTCGGTGATCAGCCAGACCGGAGAGTTGTAGCCGTGCTCGGCCTGGCCGACGAGGTCAGCGGCGACCACCATCGGATCGGCGGTGCTATCGGCCAGTACGAGGCTGTCCGTGGGACCGGCGATCATGTCGATGCCGACCCGGCCGAAGAGCATGCGTTTGGCTTCCGCCACAAACTGGTTGCCGGGGCCCACAAGGATGTTGGCCTTGGGCAGACCGAACAGGCCGTAGGTCATCGCCGCGACGCCCTGCACGCCCCCCATGGCGAGGATCTTGTCGGCGCCGCACACATGGGCCGCATAGATGATGGCGGGGGCGATGCCGACCTCGGGCCGCGGGGGTGAACATGCAACGATATGTTTGCACCCGGCGACCTTTGCCGTGGTCACCGTCATGATGGCGCTCGCGATGTGACTGTAGCGCCCGCCGGGGACATAGCATCCGGCGGCGTCCACGGGGATCGCCTTTTGACCGGCAATGAAGCCGGGAACGATTTCGATCTCGAAATCCTTCACCGTGCCGAGCTGCGCCTCGGCAAAGCGCTTGACGTTGGCATGCGCGAAATCGATGTCGCGTTTCAACTTCTCGGGCACCAGTGCCGAAGCCGCCTCGATGGTCTTTTCCGACAGGATGATTTCGCCATCGTAATTGTCGAATTTCTTTGCGTATGCCAGCGCGGCGGCATCTCCCCCGGCCTCGATCTCGTCAAGGATGCCCCGGACGATCTTCTTGGTGTCCGATGCGTCGCTCTTGGACGTCAGGGCAGCTTTTTTCAGGTATTCACGGGTCATGAACGGCGCTCCTATTTGTAGATGTCAGGAAGAAGGACAGTGGAGATCGTCGGCACATAGGCGATGAACAGTGTCACGATCAGCATGAAGAGCACGAAGGGAACGGCCCTGTAGGCGATCTTCAGGATCGATTCACCGGTCAGCCCGGAGACGACAAAGAGGTTGAGGCCAAGCGGCGGGGTGATGAAGCCGACACCGAGGGCGGTGATCATCATGATGCTGAACTGGATTTCGTTCATACCGATATCATCCGCCAGAGGCTTGAGGATGGGCGCGAGGATCACGATGTTCGGGGTCGTTTCCATCACGCAGCCGGCGGCGATCAGGATCATCACCATCATCGCGATCAGCACCCAGGGCTCGTCACTGACCGTGGTCGCGGCGGCGACAAAGCCTTGCGGCACACCGAGAATGGCCAGTGCCTGCGCCAGTGGAAGGGAGAAGGCGATGATCGGCAGGATAATCCCGTTGACCTTGGCCGAACTGACCAACATCGAAGGGAAGTCGGCCAGTTTCAGAGTGCCGAGGATGAAGCCCATGGTGATCGTCACCACCACCGCCGTCGCACCCGCCTCGGTCGGGGTCATCCGTCCGGAAAAGATGCCGTAGAAGATGATCCCGGGGACGATGAAGGCGTACCAGCCGGATTTCAGCGCCTTGCCGAGGTTGGAGGCATACTCCGCGAAAGAGACGTTGCCGCCACCTTCCCAGCCATAGAGCCTGTTCATGATAATATTGGTGGCGAGGATCGAGAGAAGGATGGCCAAACCGGGAATAACCGCCGCGAGAAACAGCGTGGAGGCGGAAATCCCGAGCACCAGACCGATGATGATATAGGCGATGGACGGGGGGATCAGGATGCCCGTACAGGCACCCGCTGCCACCAGCGCGCAGGCATAGGGTCGCGGATAGCCGCTCTCGACCAGCCGGTTGATCGTCATTCGCCCGACAGCCGCCGCCCCGGCCGCGTCCGACCCCGAAATGGCCGCGAACATGCCGCAGACCAGCACCGTCGCCGAACCGAAACCGCCCTTCGCGAACTGCGTCAGCGCTTCGGCAACGTCGAGGAATTTGCGCGATAGCCCGGTGCGTACCAGCACATCGCCGGTCAGGATGAAAAGCGGCACCGCGGTGAGCGCGAAATGGTCGATGCCGTGGAAAAGGCTTTCGCCCACCAGACTGAGCGGCAGAGCGCCCGAGAGCACCAGCATGGCAATGGCCGAAGCACCGATCGCAGCCCAGACCGGTACCGCGAGGGCCACCAGCAGGACAAAGAGCAGGACGGGGGCATAGAAATCCCATCCAAGTTCGACGGTCTGATCGAGAGTGTTCCAGAGCATGGCCGTCTCCTCAGTCGAAAAGCTTGTCGCCTTCGTACACGGGGCGTCCGTGACGAAAGTCGGTGAAATCCCGGATCAGGGATTGGATGAGGCGCAGCATCACCAAGCCGAAGCCCAGCGGCACCGCGGTGAGGAACCACACCTGCGAAATGCGCAGACCATGGGTGACGGAGCCGAACTTCGCCGAAACCAACACCGTTTCGAGCGACCAGTAGAAAGCCACCAGAGAGACGGCGAACATAACCAGGTCACCGAAGATGTAGAGGGCGGCCTTCGCTCGGGGGCCGACGTACTGCATCAGCACGTCGATGCGTATGTGACCCCTCTGACGGACGGCGGCAGCAGCACCGATCCAGGCGAGGTAGATGAAGGAATAGCGGACAATCTCTTCGCCCCAGATCGAGGAATAGGACAGCAGTTCGCGCCGCAGAACCTCGACGAACATGGTGACCACGAGCATCGTGTAGAACACCAGAAGCAACCAGCGTTCGGCATTTCGATCGATAATTCTCAGGACATTCGACATGCAATTCTCCTGCGGGCCGGCGCGGGGTTATCTGCGACCGTCCATTCGAGAAGGTGAAAGAGTTAGAGATGGCGGGGCGACATCCGGGCCGCCCCGTGTACGCTATCTCAGGCGTCGTGAACGTAGTAGCGGCCCATGGTACCAGCCGCCTCTTCGAGCGCGCTGAAGGTTTCCATAGATCCGGCGAGATCGACCTTGAACTCATCCCATTCGGAACGCTGGTAGCCGCCGGCATCCTGCCACTCGGCCAATTGGTCGTCAGTCAGTGAGTGAAACGCGACACCCGATTTGGTCAGTTCCGCCATCGCGTAGGCGCGCGCGGCCGGCACCTTGGCCAGGTTCTGTTGCGTGGTAATCTCGCCCGCGAATTCGATGCCTTCCTGTACGTCCGGCGGCAAGGAGTTGAACCATTCGAGGTTCATCGAATAGACCTGACTGTCCGGCACCGCCTGGGTAAAGGTGACGTGGCTCAGGATGTCCTTGAAGCCAAAGACATAGAGCGCGCCGACCGAGGGATCCAGCGCATCGGCCACACCCTGCTTGATCGCCGAAGGCGTCTCGCCCCAGGCCACCGGCGTCGGGTTCGCACCAACCATCGA